>DATLZA010000114.1 GCA_035574235.1 Planctomycetota bacterium
TTCCCGCGGCGGGCCCGCCGCGAGCTGCTCATGGAGACGGCGGGGGAACCGACGCCCCTGGTGGAATTCCTGAAATCGCGATACGGCGCGCTGGAGCGGGACGGGTTCCTGTTTTTCGACCTGCGGGGGACGGCGCGATGAGGCGATATAATAGGCGGAATCCGTTCCGATGGACCTGGAAGACGAACTGAAGCCTTATCGCGGACCTCTCGTCGAAGGGGTCGGCGGATACAAGCTGGATCGGGCGCTTCCGGCGGATCTCTCGCGGCGCGCGCGGCGCGAGGACCTCCTGCGGCGCATCCGGCAGGTGTGGTACATCCGCGCCGAGGGCGGCTGGAAACTTCCGCCGGACCGGATCGGATTGCTCGATCGCCTGCGCGGTTGGCTGCGGGGACGTCGGCCGCAAACGGACGCCGAAAGCCGGCGGTATTGGGAGGAACGGGGAGGGGAGGGCTACGAGAAGGAGGCGTTCTCGGCGGCCTGGCTGGAGCCGGCGCGCCGGACGCTGGGGATCGTCTCGGACTTTCTGAGACGGGAGGGCGTGGGGTCGGTTCTCGAAGTGGGCTGCGGCCCCGGCCGGAACCTGGAGCTCCTGCGGGAGGGAGGGGGGCCGGCCGTCTGGGGGATGGATTTCAGCTTCTCCCAGCTGCGGCGGGCCCGCTCCCGGGGCTTCGCGGTCGCGCAGGCCACCGCCAAGATGTTGCCGGTGCGGGCGAAGTCCGTGGACGCGGTGCTTTTCGCCCAGGTGCTCATTCACGTTCCTCCGCCCGTGGCGCCGGCGCTCGAGGAGGCGGTTCGGGCGGCCCGCCGTTTCGTCCTCCTCCTGGAACAGACGCACGCCGATGCGGGACCGGAAAGCGCGGCGACGGAGACGCCTCACTGCTTTCGGCACGACCTCGTGGGACACATGAGGCGCCTGGTTCCGCGGGCGGAGCTTCTGGAGCTCGGGGGAGATCCGCCGGGGATCCGCGCGTTCCGGCTCTGAGGGCCGGCGAGCGCTCTTGGGGAGCCCTGGGAACCCCAGGGCCCCGGGAAGAGCGTTCGCACGGCTAGCGATCGCTCGGCGCGCGCGGCGGGGCGCCTCCGCCCGCCCCCTTGAACTGAGGGCAGTGCGTCCGCAGACGGCTGATGGCGTCCATCGCCTTGTCCCGGCTCCGGGACGAAACCGCGGAGCGCAGGTCGCTGGCCGCCGTGGTGCACTCGGGCGAGGCCTTGCCCGTGTCGCGGGTCTCGGCGGTGACGGCTTTGTAGACGCGATCCGCGGCCTGCGAGGCCTTGTCCCAGTCGCCCGCCTGGATCGCCTGTTCCGCCGCCTTCAAGTCCGCGTCGCCCATGGGTTGCTGCCCCGGCTGCTGGGGATCGGCCTGAGCCCAGGCCGCCGCGGCCAGGAGCGTCACGCCGAGGACCCACGCGACGCCGAAGGTTCGGTTCGTCATCGGTTCATCTCCTCATGATTCGAGAACACGGTCCATCCATGCCGCACACGTCGACGTTCGGCGGAAGGGAGCGCCCCTCACCTCAAGGATTCGTTCCGTCCGGAAATGTTATTGGGCTCGTCCTCGAGCGGCGGGTCCGGGGCGGGTCCCGCGGAGGTGCTATAATTCGGGCGGATCGGTCGGGAGGGGTGGGCCGCATGCCGATGGGATCGCGCGAGAGGCTGTCCCTGGACGAGGCCACGCTGGGCCGCCTTCGGCCCGTCCTGGAGGTCGTCCGCAAGGCGGGCGTCGAGGTGAGGCTCCGGGACGCGCTTGAGCGGATCCTGGACACGATGATCGAGGCCTGCAACGCCCGGCGGGGTTGCTTCCTGGTGTTCCGCGACGGCAAGTACAAGGTCAAGATCGCGCGGGACCGCTCCGGGCGGGACCTCGGGCGGGCGGAGCTCAGGATCTCCCGGACCGTGCTCAAGGCGGCCCGCGTCGGCGGCCGCCGGGTGGTCTGCTCCAACATCCGGACGGATCCCGCCTTCCGGCTCGTCGACAGCGTCCATGCGCTGGACCTCCTGTCGGTCCTGTGCCTGCCCCTGCGGGTGGCGGGAAAGACGGCGGGCGTCTTCTACCTGGACAACTCGGAAATCATCGGCGCTTTCGGCCCCCGCCAGGTGGAGGTGGCCGAGATCCTGGCGGAACACGCGGCCATCGCGGTGGAGAAGGATCTGCTGCGACGCCAATCTTCCCTGGACCGGCTGACGAAGCTCTACAACCATGCCGCCTTCCGGCGCCGGGTGGAGCGCGAGCTGGAGCGGGCCCGGCGCGAAGGCCGCCGGTTCGGGGTCCTGATGCTGGACCTGGACGATTTCAAGAGCATCAACGACACGTACGGCCACGACGCGGGCAACGAGGTTCTGCGCCACGTGGCGCGGACGCTGGCGGGCACGGTGCGGGCGTCGGACCTCGTGGCGCGGCCCACGGTGGCGCGGTTCGGCGGAGACGAATTCGAAATCCTGCTGCCCGGGGCGGGCCGCGAGGGGGCGTTGGGAACCGCGCGGCGCCTGGTGGCGGCGCTCGGCGGGGCCGCGGTGCCGTGGAACGGCCGATCCCTGCGCGTGTCGGTCTCGGTGGGCGGAGCGGTTTTTCCGGACGACGCCTCCGGGGCGGGGGAGCTCCTGCGGCGGGCGGACGAAGCGCTCTACGCGAGCAAGCGTTCGGGGAAGAACCGGGCGGTCATGTACGGGCGGGCGTGACCGTCCCGCTCAGGAGCCCGGTCGCCGCGAAGCGCGATTCGATCGCTTCCAGGATCCGGCGGGCCAGCTCCTCCCGATGAGGCGCCAGTTCGGGACCCTGGAGGTAACGCCCGACGGTCTTCGGCAGGCGGCGGAGGAACGCGCGGGCGAACTCGCGCGCCCCGCGGGCGGACCCGCCGCCGGCGTCGAGAATCGCACGGACTTCCCGTTCGAAGAAACCCACGTGGGTTTCCTCGTCGGCCGCGATATGCCCCAGGTCCGGCCGCACGGAGACGAGCAGGCGCGCGAACTCCAGTCCGAGCGCTTCGTATCCGTAGAGCTGCACGGCCAGGGCGTGCCATTGGCCGGGCACGCGCGGGGGGGCTTCCTTCTGGCGGGCCCGCACCCCCGTAAGCGCCTCGAATTCCCTGAGGTGCCGTCCCTCTTCTTCCTCGTGGCGGCGCAGGAATTCGAGCGCGTGGGGCGGAACGGCCGCGCGGGGAGAAGGGCCCGCGGGGCGCATGACCTGGGCGGCCCGCACGGCCCAGAGCGCCATCGCCTCCGCGCGGAGAAACCGCTCCAGGAGGGGACGTTCGCAGTCGGCGGGGAGGCGCGTCATGGTCCGGGTCCGCGCCTTCAGGCGTCCTGTCCGAGGGCCGCCAGGCCCTTGGCGCCGATGTCCGTGCGGTAGTGAGAGGCCTTGAACTGGATCTTGCGGACGGCCGCGTAGGCGTTTTCCTGGGCGCGCTTGAGGGTTTCCCCCTGGGCGGTCACCCCCAGGACGCGCCCGCCGGCGGTGACGAGCTTGCCGTCCTTGAGCGCCGTTCCGGCGTGGAAGACGACCGCCCCCGTGGCCTCCGCCTCTTCGATTCCCGTAATCTCGTACCCCGTTTCGTAGTTCCCGGGATACCCGCCGGAGGCCATAACGACGCAGACGGCGGGGCGCGGGTCCCATTCCAGCTCCGCCTGGTCGAGTTTCTCGTCGATCGTCGCCAGAAGAACGGGAACGAGGTCGCTCTTGAGCGCCATCATGAGGGGTTGGCATTCGGGATCGCCGAAGCGCACGTTGAACTCGAGCACCTTCGGGCCGCTCTTGGTGAACATGATGCCCGCGTAGAGAACGCCCTTGAACCGCCGCTGCTCCTTGTTCATCGCGTGGACGATCGGAACGAGCACCTCGCGGATGACGCGCGAGTAGTCCCGCTCGCCGGCGACGGGGGCGGGCGTGTAGGCGCCCATGCCTCCCGTGTTCGGACCCCGATCCCCGTCGTAGACGCGCTTGTGGTCCTGGGTGCTCTGAAGGGGGGCGATCGAGCGGCCGTCCGTGAAGGCCATGACCGACGCCTCCACGCCGTTGAGGAACTCCTCGACGACCACCTGCTCGCCGGCCTTGCCGAAGACTTTCTTTTCCATCATGGCCTCGACGGCCACGACCGCCTCGCTTTCCGAGTGGCAGATGACGGCGCCCTTGCCGCCCGCCAGGCCGTCCGCCTTGACGACGAGGGGGTAGGGAGAGGACTTCACGAACTGCAGGGCCGCCTTGGCCTGCGTGAAGACCCGGTAGTTGGGCGTGGGGATTCCATAGCGCCGCAGGAGGTTCTTGCAGAAAACCTTGCTGCCCTCGAGCTCGGCCGCCTCCCGGGTGGGGCCGAAGGCGCGCAGGCCGTGTTCCTGGAAGAGGTTGACGAGGCCCTTGCAGAGCGGCCCCTCGGGGCCCACGACCGTCAGGTCGATCGCCTCCTTGCGGGCGAACTCGAGGAGCCCCTCCACGTTGTCCGGCGTGATGTCCACGCACTCGGCGAGGCGTGCGATTCCCGCGTTTCCGGGAGCGGCGTACACCTTGCGGACGAGGGGGGAGCGGGCGATTTTCCAGGCGAGCGCGTGTTCGCGCCCGCCGCTGCCGACGATGAGCACCTTCATGATCAGTCCTTGCCGGATTTCTGGAGCCAGGCGCGCCAGCGGGCCGGATCCTCGCCGAAGTCCTGTCCGGTGGCCGCCCGGAGCGCGGTCGCGACGGCCGCCTTTTCCTCCCGCAGCCGCGCCAGGAGTTCGCGGTCGGCCCCTCCGTCCCGGGGGATCCGCCGGACCTGCGGCAGCCGGACCACGGTCCCGTCGCGCAGCACCATGGTTTTCTGGACGATGACCGTCAGGGGCTGAAGGGATTCCGCCTGCTGGATCATTTCGATCGAATTTTCGAGCGCCTGCACGAGGTAGGGCGCCGCCCGGCGGTCGGGAAAGGCGGTCATCGCCTCCAGGCACCGGAGGCGGGCGCTTACGGATTCTTCTCCCAGGAAGGGAACGAAGTAGAGCGCCGTGTCCGGGTGGGCGATCGCGCGGAGCGCCGCCAGAGCCACCGGTCGGAGGTCCTCGTCCTCGTCCCAGAGCGCCCGCCGCGCCAGCGGCCGCGCCGCCGCCGGCTCCTTCATGCGGCCCAGTTCCTCATAGACGAACCGGCGCGTGTGCCGGGAGGGGCTGGTCAGGGCGGCCAGGTAGAATTTCGCCTTGTAACGGTCGTCGATGCGGGCGAGGGCTTCGATGGCCTCGAGGCGCGCCTTTTCGTCCGAGGAACGGGTCCGATCCAGGAGATTCCGGACCTGTTCGGAGATCCGGCGGTCGAGCTCCTTCTGTTCCTCGAGCGCGACGTCCAGCGCTTTCTCCTCCGGGGTCATCCAGCGGCCCTTGTGGCGGACCAGGCCGCGGGCTTCGTGGTACTCGTCCTCGGTCACCCACCGGCCCTCATGGCGCCGGTACCCGAGCGCCGTGCGGGCTTCCTCGTGCTCGGGGTCGAGCGCCAGGATTTTCCGGTATTCCTGGGCGGCCTGCGCGGGAAGCTTTTTCTGAAGGCACCAGCGGGCCAGGGACAGCCGCCCCTCGAGATCCTTTTCGCCGAGGGAGCGCGAGCGCTCCTGGTAGACCTCTTCGTCGGTCTTCTTGGGCGTGACGCGGCGGACCATGTGCTTGGGATAGACGATGGAGAGCCCGGGGCGGGTGACGCGGATGGAATCGCCCAGATCTTCGACGCGGCCTTCGACGACCGCGCCCGTGGTCAGCTCCACCTCGTCGGCCGGGGCGGCGAACGCGCAAAGGAGGAGCGCCGCGGAGATGCTCATGGAACGGCTTCGATTCTAGCAGGGCCCGGGGAAATTGACAAGCGCGCCGGCCGCGCCTACCATGCACGGCGCCTGAAGACGCGGTTCGTCGGCTACGACCTCCTGAGCGCGCGCTATCCGTCCCTTTTCGTCTCCTACCTCCGGGACGACGGGCGGGCCTCCGCGCTTTTTGCCCACCGCTATCGGGATCCGGACGTTCTGGTGGCGCGGGCGCGTCAGGCCGCGGGGAAGGGGCTTGAGCGGGAGGTCCTGGACGTCCTGCGGGAATACCACCGGGGGCTGGGGGCTCCGGCCGAAGCGCGGGAGGCGCTCGAGAAACTGGGGCGGGGCGCGGCGGCCGTGGTCACCGGCCAGCAGCCGTCGCCGGGCGGCGGGCCTCTCTACAATCTCTACAAGGCGGCCACCGCGATTCGTCTGGCCGAAGCGATCGAGTCCCGGGGGGTTCCCTGCGTGGCGGTGTTCTGGAACCATTCCGACGACGTGCGGCGGCCGGGTCTGGGGTCGGCTTTCCCGGATCGGGAGAACCGCGTGCGGGAGGTGCCGTTGCCGCCGCCGGAGGATCCGCAGGCGACGCTCTTCGAGGAGGGTTCGGACGAAGCGCTGCGCATGTTCGGCGCGGTGCTCGCGGAAGCTCTTCCGTCCACGGAGTTCCGCCCGTGGCTGGAAGGCTTGATACGCGAGGCGCACCGGGGAAGCGTGGCGGAGTGTTTCTCGAGGACCCTGTGGGGTCTTCTGGGGCGCCGGGCGCTGGTGGTCGTGGAGCCTCGTCATCTGGAAGGCCGCCGTCAGGCGGAGCTTTTCGAACGCCATCTGGCCGATCCGGGACGGTTTTCGCGCGCGGTCGAGGAGGGGCGCGCGGCGGTCCGGGCGGCGGGGTTCGAGGATCAGCTGGGCCGGGAGGTGGGGCTGGATCTTTTCGAGATCCGGGCCGGGCGGCGCTTCCGGTGGGAGGGGCGAGGGCGGCCGTCGGGGCGGCTTTCGGCGGGCGTGGCGCTTCGGCCGCTCGTTCAGGACGTCGTGCTGCCCACGTGCGCGTACGTGGGCGGGCCCGGCGAGGTGGGCTACCAGGCGGCGCTCCTTCCGGCCTACCGGGCGCTGGAGATCGAGCCGCCCGTGGTCTTTCCGCGCGCCACCGGAACGATCCTGGAGCCTAAGATCGCGCGGCTCATCGAGAAGGCGGGCCTGACGGACGCGGAGCTTTTCGCGGACGGAACCGCTCTCTTGCCTCGGTTCCTGGGGCCGGAGGTTCCGGACGTGCCGGGGGAGCTGGAGCGCCTGGGGGTCCGTTTCCTCGAGGAGGTGGACCGGCGCCTGGGGGCGCTCGCCGCGCTGCCGGCGATGGGGCGGGCGCGGGAACGGACGGCGGCGAAGATCCAGGAAGCGCTGGCGGCGCTGGCCGAACGGGTGCGCGAGGAGCAGGCGCGGCAGGAAACGACGGGCCGGGGTCAGTGGGCGAAGCTCGTCACGCACGTCTTACCGGGGGGGAAACTTCAGGAGCGCGTCTTCACCCCGCTGTACTACGCCTGCCTTTTCGGCCCTTCGCTGGCGGAGGAGGTTGCCGGGGCGCTCGATCCGTTCGCGTTCGCGCACGCGCTTCTGGAGCCCGCCGTCTGATCAGGCGAGGACGAGTTCCTCTTTGCGGCGGGCGGGCGCGGCGCCGAGCGTCTTGATCGCGTACGGTTCCCGTTCGGTCAGCACGCGGCCGGCCTTCTGGAGGGCGGTCCGCACGGTCGGGACGGGAACGCCGCCACGGCCGTTCACCTCGGGCAGCCGGATCTCGCACGGATCGTACGTCAGCGCGCCCAGGTCGTTGGCCCCGGCCCCGAGGCACCGCACGGCCAGATCCAGCCCGATCTTGGTCCAGTCCACCTGGATGTTCCGGATGAGGCGGTTGAAGTAGATGCGGGCGACGGCGAACATCTGCAGGACGCGGTCGGCGGGGGCGGGCTGGCGGATCTTGTGGGCGCGGGCCAGGTCGGTGCCGTTGGGAACGAACGCGAGCGGCTCGAAGGCGGTGAAGCCGCCGGTTTCGCGCTGGATGTTCTTGATGATCTCCAGATGCTCGCAGACGTAGATCTCGTCTTCGACGTGTCCGAAAAGAATCGTGGCCGTGGAAGAGATTCCCAGGCGATGGGCGGTGCGGACGATGTCCGCCCAGTCCGAGGTGCGCAGCTTGTCGGAGCAGATCTTCTTGCGCACCTTGTCGTTGAGGATGTCGGCGGAGTCGCCGGAGAGGGAGTCCAGGCCGGCCTCGCGGAACTTCCGGAGGATCTCCTGCGGGGCGGTGCGGGTGCGCTTGGCCAGGAAATGGATTTCGGACGGCGAGTAGCCGTGAATATGGATCTGGGGGAACGCGTCGCGGACGGCGCGCAGGACGTCGAGGTGATAGTTCAGGTTCAGGTCCGGATTGAGGCCGCCCTGAAGGACGACCTGGCGGACGGGGCCGGCGTCGCGGATCTGCCGGACGACGTCGGCGGGGGAGAGGGTGAAGGCGCTCTTCTGTCCCTTGCGCCGGTAGAAGGAGCAGAAGGAACATTCCGCGCGGCAGATGTTGGTGTAGTAGACCTGCTTGCTGCGGACGAAGGTGACGACGTTGCGGTGGAGCCTCTGGCTGAGCGTGTCGGCGACGCGCATCAGCTCGGGGAGGATCTTCGTATCCTCCCTCATGAGCATGAGGGCCTCGATGGCCGTGATCTCTTCCCTGTGAAGTACCGTTTCCAGGATGACTTTCGGGTCCATGACCCCTCCGGGGAATAGGGCACCGAGAAACGGTCCGACGACTTTGGTACTGCTTCGAAAAGAGCGACGGGAGGCGTCGCGCAGGAATGCGCCCTCCCCACCCCGCAACGTCTTGGATCGCGGCGACGAACGGGGCGGATTATAGGGAAACCCTTCCGCGAGTTCAAGGCCCCATCTTCGCGCGCTTGAAGACGGCGAGGCGCCGGGCGGAGGCCCGTGTTCGGGAGGGAGCCCGGGGCGCGCGCCTTCGGGATCGGGGTTCCTGATTCGGTTCCTGTTCAGCCGCCGGGCTTTGTGATAAAGTCACCCGCGCATGGCGCCCCGCCTGTACCTCATCGACGCCTCCTCCTACGCGTACCGGGCGTTCTTCGGCGTGCGCGGGCTGACCACGTCCAAGGGACTGCCCACGAACGCGGCCTTCGGCTTCACGAGCATGCTCTGGCACGTGTTGCGGACCGAAAAACCCGAGCTCGTGGGCCTGGTCTTCGACGCCCCGGGAGCCACCTTTCGCGAAGAGATCTACCGCGACTACAAGGCGACCCGGCAGGCGACGCCGGAAGACCTCGTCCGCCAGCAGCCGTATCTGCGCCGGATCGCCCGCGCCTTCAACGTCGAGACGCTGGAGGTCTCCGGCGTCGAGGCGGACGACGTGATCGGCACGCTGGCGCGGCGGGCGGCCGCCGCGGGGCACGAGGTGGTCCTCATCACCGGGGACAAGGACTTCATGCAGCTGGTGACCAAGCGGGCCGGGGATCCCGGGCCGGGAATCCTCCTGTACGACGACTTCAAACAGCTCCGCATCGGCATCGACGAGGTCGTCGAACGGTTCGGAGTTCCGCCGGAACGGGTGGTGGACGTTCTGGCGCTCGAAGGGGACTCCAGCGACAACATCCCGGGGGTGCGCGGGATCGGCCCGAAGACGGCGGCCCAGCTCGTCCGCGAGTTCGGCTCGGTCGAGGGGATTCTGGCGAATCTCGATCGCGTGAAGCCCCGCGTCCGGGCGCTTCTGGAGGCCGAGCGGGAGCAGGCGCTCCTGTCCAAGAAGCTCGCCGCCATCCGGTGCGATCTCGACCTTCCCTTCGATCCGGCCCGCTTCGCGCGGCGCGATCCCGACCGCGCGGCCCTCATCGAAATCTTCACGGAGCTGGAGTTTCACCGCTTCCTGCGAGAACTCGAGGCCGAGGCGCCGAGGCGCCGGGCGGCGCCCTCGGAGGGGTACCGGCTGATCCTGACGCGGGAGGAGCTGGAGGCGCTGGCGGCTTCGCTCCGGGGGGTGCCGCGCCTCTCGGTGGATCTCGAAACGACGTCGCCCGACCCGATGCGCGCGCGCATCGTGGGGATCTCGCTGTGCGCCCGGGAGGGGGAGGCCGCCTACGTGCCGGTCGGCCACACGTACCTCGGCGCGCCGCCGCAGCGGGCGCTGGAGGAGGTCCTGGAGGCGCTGCGGCCGATCCTCCAGGATCCCTCGGTGGGCAAGATCGGCCAGAATCTCAAGTTCGACGCGCTCGTGCTGCGGCGGCACGGCGTGGAGCTGGCGCCGATCGTCTTCGACACCATGGTCGGGGCGTATCTGGTCAATCCCGATCAGGGGCCGTTCAACCTGGAGACGCTGGCGCGCCGCTTCCTGGGCCACGACAAGCTCCTTTTTGAGGACCTCGTGGGCCGGGGAAAGGGGCAGCTCACGTTCGATCAGGTGCCCGTGGAGCGGGCCCGCGACTACAGCGCCGAGGACGCCGACCTGGCCTTCCGGCTGACGCCGATCCTCGAGCGCAAGGTCCGGGAAGACGGCATGGGGCCGCTTCTGGAGGAGATCGAGCTTCCCCTGATCGGCGTGCTCGTGGAGCTGGAGCGCAACGGGGTCCGGATCGACCCCGCCTACTTCGCGTCCCTTTCGCGGGAGTTCGAGAAGCGGCTGTTCGAGATCTCCCGCGAGGCGTTCCGCTTGGCGGGCGAGGAATTCAACCTCGATTCGCCGCGGCAGCTCCAGCGGATTCTTTTCGAGAAGCTGAAGCTGGCCCGCGGGCGGCGGACGAAAACGGGCTTCTCGACGGACGTGGCGGTGCTCGAGAAGCTGGCCGCGGAGCACGAGCTGCCGGCGCGGATTCTCGAGTACCGGGCGCTGGCCAAGCTCAAGAGCACCTACATCGACGCGCTTCCGGGGCTCGTCCATCCGGAGACGGGCCGGATCCACACCTCCTACAATCAGGCGGTCGCCGCCACGGGCCGGCTTTCCTCGAGCGAGCCGAACCTCCAGAACATTCCCGTCCGCACCGCGGAAGGCCGGCTCATCCGCAAGGGGTTCGTGCCGGAGCCCGGGCGGAAGCTCGTGGGGGCGGATTACTCGCAGATCGAGCTTCGTCTCCTGGCGCATCTTTCGGAGGATCCCCGCCTGTCGGCAGCCTTCCACGAGGGGCGCGACGTTCACGCGGCGACCGCCGAGGAGATCTTCGGGACCTCCGATCCCGAGGCGCGCCGGCGCGCCAAGGCGATCAACTTCGGCATCATCTACGGAATGAGCGCCTTCGGTCTGGCTCAGCGGCTGGGGATCGACGCGCGGCTGGCGCAGGAATACATCGACCGCTACTTCGCGCGCTACCCGGGGGTGCGCGCGTGGCTGGACGGGACGCTGGCGGAGGCGGAGCGGCAGGGATACGTCCGCACCCTCTTCGGCCGTCGGCGGTACGTTCCCGAGCTTCGGTCGCGGAACCGCACGATCCGGGGACAGGCCGAGCGGGTGGCCGTCAACGCGCCGGTTCAGGGCACGGCCGCGGATCTCATGAAGAAGGCGATGATCCAGGTCGAGCGCCGGCTTCGCGGGACGGGGGCGTTCCTCATCCTGCAGGTGCACGACGAGCTGGTGCTCGAGGCTCCGGCGGAGCGCGCGGCGGAGGCGGGGCGCCTGGTGCGGGAGGAGATGGAGCGGGTCCACCCGCTGCGGGTTCCGCTCCGGGTGGACGTCGCGGCGGGCGGCACGTGGGCGGAGATGGAGGAGATCCGGTGAGGGGGACGGGCCGGGCGCGGCTCGGTCTGGCGGCGGCGCTTCTGGCGCCCCTCGGGGGGCTCCGCGCCCAGGAGGCCGATCCGGGGGCGCGGGCTCAGGAGGGGCGCCTGGACGTGTGGGCCGGCGAGGAGATCGTCCACTGGACCGAGGAGGGGCGCGACGCGCTCTTTCTGACCGGTCAGGTCCGGGTCCGCCGCGGCGACATCGAAATGACCGCGGCGCGCGCCCTCGCCTGGGTCCGCCAGGGGACCCTCGAGGAGGTCTACGCCGAGGGCAACGTGATTCTCCGCCAGGGCACCCAGCGCATGCGCGCGGAGCGACTGTACTTCAACTTCGCCCGCAACCGGGCCTACATCGTGGATTTGCGGCTTCAGGGCACCAGCGAGACGCTGCGCAACCAGATTTTCTACGTCGCCGCGCGCGAGGCGCGCATGAGCGCGGACGGGGTGATCGAAGCCGAGGGCATCTCGATCACGACGTGCAATTACGGAATTCCCCACTACCATCTTTCGATCGACGAGGCGCGCCTGGTGGGGCGGGAGCGCTACGAGCCCCGTCCGGGACGGCCGGTGATCTGGCCTTACCGGAGCTGGCAGGTTCAGATCGAGGACGTCTACCCGGAGCTCATGGGCGCGCCGATCTTCTTCCTTCCGGGACTCATTCTGGGACCGTGGGTGAAGGATATCCCCGTCCGGTCCGTGCAGTACGGACGGACTTCCCGGTTCGGGCACTACGTGCTGACCGAGTTCGGCCTGAAGCTCAAGGCTCAGGGGGAGGACGGCAAGCCCCGCGTCTGGGGGGAGCTTTCGGCGGAGGCCGACTGGCGCCAGAAACGGGGCGGGGCCGGCGGCCTGGATCTGCGCTACGGGTGGGAGGGCTATCACGGCTTCCTGGACACGTACTTTTTGCACGATCAGGGGCGCGACCTCGACGTTTCGTTCGACCAGCGCATGGAGGCGGAGGATCCGCTGCGGCGGAAGGAGCGCGGCCGGGCGCACTTCTTCCACCGTCACGATCTGGACGCCCACTGGCGCTACGAGCTCGAAGCGCACTACCTTTCCGACCGGAGCCTCCGCGAAGAGTTCTTCGAGAAGGAATTCAAGGAATCCAAGGAACCCGAGACCGCGGCCTACCTCCGCTGGGTGGACGGAATCCTGGGCGGCTACGCGTACGAGCGCCACCGGCTCAACGACTTTCAGACCCAGAACGAGTATCTGCCCCGGGTGAACGTTTCGCTTCTGAGCTATCCCTTTCTCGAAGGAATCCTCGACAACGTTTACTGGACCCAGCGCTTCGACGTGGTGCACATCCGGCGACGGTTCGACGAGGACCTCGATCTCGAATCCGCCCGCGCCTGGCGGATGGACACGGTGACGGAACTGTCGATGCCGTGGGATCTGGGGCCGGTTCAGCTTTCCCCGTTCGGGCGGAACCGGCTGACGGTGTACGAGGACGACCTCCAAGGGGAAACCGAAGCGCGGGCGCTCTGGACGGCGGGAGGGAGGCTGGTGACCCAGGCGCACGCGACGTACGCGGACTGGGCGTGGCGGGCCGTCGGTCTGCGCGGTCTGCGGACCGTGGTCGAGGCGGAGCTGCGGTACGCGCGGACGTTCGACACGAACGTGCCCCCGTCGGAGCTCTTCCCGTTCGAAGAGGTGGATCAGCTCGATGAGTTCGAGGAGGTCGCCCTCGAAGTCCGCCATCGGCTCCTGACCAAGGACGAGAGGGGAAAGCCGTTCGAATTCTTCGAAGGGGTTGTGTCCCTGGAGTATTATCCGGAGGCCCGCCGGGACACGACGTTCGCCAATCCGAACACGCTGGAATTCCCCTTCTCGTGGATCGGCCTGGCCCCCGGTTCGGGGGGCGTCTTCGAGCGCCGTTCCGTTTCGAATCTCCACTACGATCTGGCTTTCCGGCCGCGAAGTTTTTTATGGTTCCGCGGGGCGGGCGAGTATAATCCCGAGACCCGCCACGAGGAAGTCCGGGAGCTGTCCGCCGGGGCGACTCCGTTTGCGGGACTGGGCCTTTCGGTCCGGCAGACGTTCGTCCGGGGCGTCACGGACGCCGTCGGGGCGGAGGTGAGCTGGTCCCTGACCCCCAAGTGGTCGGTGACGGGGGCCGTTCAGTACGACTTCAAGATCGACGAATACTTGTCCCAGAGCCTGACGGTGTCCCGAGACTATCACGACTTCCTCCTCCAGGCGGTGGTCGAGCGCGATTTCGGGCGCGACGATCGCCGCTTCTACGTCACGGTGGTTCCGAAGTTCGCCGCGACCGCCCGGGGCGCCGGCGGAGCCGGCCGGCCATGAACGTTTCGGTCATCGGAACGGGGCATGTCGGCCTGCCGACGGGCGCCTGCCTGGCGGAGCGGGGCCATCACGTTCTTTGCGTGGACAGCGACGGCGCGAAGATCCGGGCGCTGCGCGCCGGGCGGATCCCGTTCTACGAGCCGGGCCTGGAGGAGGTCGTCCGCCGGAACGTGAAGGCGGGCCGCCTTCGCTTCGGCGGCTCCAACGCCGACGCGACGGCCTTCGGGAAGGTGATCTTCATCTGCGTCCCGACGCCTCCCCGCGGAGACGGCGGAGCGGACCTGACGTACATCGAATCCGTCTCGCGGGACATCGCCGCGGCGCTTTCCGACTATCGACTGATCGTCGAGCGCAGCACGGTGCCGGTCCGGACCGGCGAGCACGTCAAGGCGGTGATCACGAAGTACGCCCGCGGGGGCAAGGATTTCGACGTGGCTTCGAACCCCGAGTTCCTACGGGAAGGCTCGGCCGTGGAAGATACGCTTCATCCCGACCGCGTCGTGCTCGGGGTCGAGACGCGCCGCGCCGAGATGATCCTCCGGGAACTGTACGCCCCGTTCAAGGCGCCGATCCTGGTGACGGACATCAAGAGCGCGGAGCTCATCAAGCACGCCTCGAACTCGTTTCTGGCGCTGAAGATCTCGTACATCAACGCGATCGCGGCTCTGTGCGAGAAGGCGGGCGCCAACGTGATCGAGGTGGCCCGCGGGATGGGGATGGACCGCCGCATCGGGCCGCACTTCCTGCGGGCCGGCATCGGATACGGAGGGTCCTGCTTTCCCAAGGATGTCGCCGCCTTCGAGGCCATCGCGCGGGATCTCGGGTACGATTTCGGTCTGTTGCGGGAGGTGCAGCGGATCAATCAGGAGGCCTGCGACCGCTTCGTCAAGAAGGTGGAACAGGAGCTGTGGATCGTGAAGGGAAAGACCATTGCGGCCTGGGGGCTTTCGTTCAAGCCGGACACGGACGACGTGCGCGAGTCGGTCGCCCTCAAGGTCGTCTCCCGCCTGGTCGGGCTCGGCGCCCGCGTGCGGGCCTACGATCCGCGGGCCAACGGGGAAGCCCGCGGGGTCCTGGGGCGCTCGGTCGCCTTCTGCCGGAGCGCGCTCGAGGCCGCCCGCGGCGCCGACTGCGCGCTTCTTCTGACCGAATGGGAAGAATTCGGACGGCTGGACCTGCGCAAAGTCCGGCGCGTCATGGCCCATCCCACGATCCTCGACGGGCGCAATTTCTTCGATCCGGAGAAGGTCCGGGAACTCGGCTTCACCTATCGGAGCGTCGGACGGCCATGAGCGTCGCGGTTTATCCCGGCAGCTTCGACCCGATCACGAACGGGCACCTGGACGTCATCCGCCGCGGCGCCAAGATCTTCGACCGGCTGATCGTGGCCGTGGCCGACAACCCCGCCAAGCAGGCCCTCTTCACCAAGGACGAGCGGGTCGAGATGATCCGGGAAGTCACCCGAGGCTTCCGGAACGTGGAGGTGGATTCGTTCGACGGACTCGTGGTCGATTACGTCCGCCGCCGCAAGGCGCACGTCATCCTGCGCGGGATCCGGACGATCTCGGATTTCGAATACGAATACCAAATGGCGCTGACGAACCGGACGTTCGCGCCGGACATCGAGACGACGTTTCTCCTCACCCACGAGGAGTACTCGTTCATGAGCTCGCGGCTGATCAAGGAAGCGGCCTCTCTGGGAGGGGACGTGAGCGCGTTCCTGCCCAAGGAGGTCGAAAAACGCCTTCGGGCCAAACTGCGCAAGCCGTAGGGCCCGCCGCTACTTCTTCTCCTCGATCACCTCGACGAAGTCGCCCCGCTGGATGTCCTCGAACCGGGTTTCCCCTTCCGGCCGGGCCCAGGAGCCCCAGACCTGCACGTCCGTGAGGACGAGGGTGCCGACCTTCTGGCCGCGCCGGCGCACTTCGCAGCGGGTTCCCGGCTTGACGCCGTCCTGCCGCCGGAGATTGACGGCGATGAGGTTGCGCTTCTCGTCGCTCAGGGCCACCTGGCCCGTCAAAGCCTTCTTGATCTCCCGGACGCTCACCTCGTCGCCGATTTCGGGGGGAGGCCCGGAGAGCGAACCGTCCACGATGTGAGCCACGCAGAAGTCCCGATCCACCCGGTCGATCCGGAGCCGGGCCGCGGGAACTCCGTCCTTGTAGAAGTAGAGCAGGTCCGATTGACGGGCCCCCTGGGCGGAGCCGTAATCGACGGTGTATCCGGCGTTGGCGCCGCGCCCCGCGCGTCCCGTGATGCGGTACATCCCCGGACGGGACGGTTCGGCGGACCGGGTCCCCTCGGCGGAGGGCTTCGCCGCGACCGGCGGAAGCGCGCGGACGGCCACGGCATCGTCGTGGACTTTCATGTCCTCGGCCCGGCCCTCGGTCACCTTGAGCTTGGACATCGACTCTTCCTGGCCGATGTACTTCTCGAACTCCGCGGCTCCGAGGCGCACCGGCTTGGGCTCGGGGTTTCCGTTTTCGTAGACGTCCCGAAAGATTTCGAAGGTGTAGCCCGGCTGGACGCGGGGCTTGCCGGCGTCGATGTAGATCCATTGGAACTGCGGATCCACGTAGACCACCTTGGCGCGCAGGACGTCCCGCGGGCCGGAGGTCTTTTCCGGGGCCTTGGGAGCGCTCGCCGGGGCGGAGGGGGGCGGCGCTTCTGCCGGGGCGGGCGCCTCGGCGCGGGCCTCCAGGAGCTTGAGCGCGGTCCGGAGACGCTGGATCGTCTCGGCGTTCCGGAGCGCGGCCTGCTCCAGAAGCTCCAGCCGTTCCCGGAGCTCCCGGTTCTCCTTGCGGAGCGTTTCGATCTCGCGGGCGCGGGGATCGTCGGCCGCGGGGTCCTGGACGCCGAGCGCCAGGAGCATTGCCCATACGGCGGTCATGAAAACCTCCTCGCCAAGGCGCCAATTATAAGGACGGCCGATCGCCCGTTTCAACCCTCAATTCCCGGGAACAGAAATTGCTCGAGTCAGTCCCGGCGGCGCTGGCCTCGGAGGGGCTGGGGTTCCATCGGACCGCGCTGGGGCTTGATGTTACTTTTTGGTGAGAGAAAGAAAGTAAGGCGTGTCGAACCCTTCCACGACAGCGTATTTGT
>DATLZA010000115.1 GCA_035574235.1 Planctomycetota bacterium
GGCCCGCCGCTTCGCCGACCGCTGCCGGGAGGCGGGCTTCGACCGCGCTCTGGAGGAAGCCGGGGCCGGCCCGCGCCGCCTGAGGGAAGTCTTTCCGCCCCGGCTTCCGCCGGGCCCGCCGGGGGCTCCGCCTCTGGGGCCGGGCACGCTCGAGGCGATCCGGAAGCTTCAGCCGGGGGAGTTCACGGGGGTCGAGGCCGTCCCCGGGAATCTCTTCGCCGTCATCCGTTTGCGGGCGGCGCGGCCGGGCCGTCCGGCGCCCTACGCCGAGGTGCGGGGGGAGGTTTTCGAAAGCCTCCTTTCGGATCCGCCGGCGGAGGACGAGGGGCGCCGCTGGATCGACCGGGAGTTCGCCCGCCTCCGGGTCGAGTACGCGGCCCCGGGAGGGCCCTGAGGGACCCAAATTTTATGTATTTTTTTCATAAACTTTTGGCGCCCCGCATCGTCTATATAGACGGAGGGAGCCGATGACGAGGCTGATCCAGAAGACGATTTCCAAGCCCTGCCATCCCCGGTTCCTCAACGAGGTCCGGGGGCTCCTGAACGAGACCCTCGCGGAAGTGCCCCTCTCGCGCCGCGAAAAGGACCTCCTGATCCTGGCCGTGGACGAGGCGGTCAGCTCCGTCGTTCAGTACGGCCGCGACAAGGGCCTCCAGAATCAGATCACCCTGACCGTGGACATCGACGACGTGCGCTTCAAGGCCACGATCGTGGATTCCGCCAACGTCTTCGAAATGGGCCGGGGCCTCACCGAGACCCAGCTCGCCGAGCGCGTGTCCCGCGAGAAGGGCTACAGCCTCGGCATCTTCCTCATCCGGCAGATCATGGACGAGATCAGCTACGTCTACCGCAAGGGCTTCCAGAACGAGCTGGAACTGATCAAGTTCCTGTAACGCGCCGCTCCCGGAAACCCTCCTCCCTCGACTTGACGTCCCCGCTCCGATAGAATCCTGGCGCCCTTATGGAAATCCTGTGCCTCCTGGCCGGAGCCGCCGCCGGGGCGGCCGGCGCCTGGATCCTCGCCCGCCGGGCCCGCGAGCGCGCCGAGCGGCGCGCCCGCCGGATCCGCGAGCAGGAACAGGCCGCCCTCGTGGGAACCATCGCCAGCGGCATCGCCCACGAGATCCGCAATCCCCTCTCCACCCTCCGCATGAACCTCCAGCTCCTCCGCGAAGACTGGGCGGATCCCATCACCGAGCGCGAGCAGCGCGGCCGCCGGCGCATCGACGTCCTCCTGCGCGAAACCGAACGGCTGGAAAACGTCGTCTCCGACTTCGTCCGCTTCGCCTCCGGACACGCCCTGCGCCTGGAACCCACCAACCTCAACGACCTGGCCGCCGAGCTCCTGGATTTCCTCGCCCCCCAGGCCGAACGCGCCCGCATCCGCCTCCGCCGCGAGTTCGCCCCGGACCTGCCCCGCGTCGAGGTCGACCCCAACCTCATGCGCCAGGCCCTCCTCAACCTCCTCGTCAACGCCCAGCAGGCCATGCCCCACGGAGGCGAGATCACCGTCCGCACGGGATCCAACGGTGAGCACGTCCTCCTCCAGGTCCGCGACACCGGCCCCGGCATCCCTCTCGAGCACCGGGACAAAATCTTCAACCTCTATTTCTCGACCAAACCCGGCGGCACCGGCCTCGGACTCCCCATGGTCAAGAAAATCGTGGAGGAACACCAGGGCACCGTCGAGGTCGACAGCCGCCCGGGCGAAGGAGCCACGTTCACCCTATGCCTGAAAAAGTCCGCGTCCTAGTCGTCGACGACGACCGCGCCCACGCCGAGGCCGCCGCCGAAAGCCTCGAGCGCGCCGGCTACGCCTGCGCCGTGGCCTCCAGCGGCGCCGAAGGCGCCCGCCTCCTCGAGCAGGACAGCTTCGACGTGGTCCTCACCGACCTCGTCATGCGCGACCTCTCCGGCATCGACCTCGTGCGGCGCATCAAAAGCCGCGCCCCCGACACCGAAGTCATCGTCATGACCGGATACCCCTCCTACGAGACGGCCCTCGAGGCCATGGACGAGGGCGCCTACGACTACCTGAACAAGCCGATCGACCTCAACATCCTCCGCGCCAAGATCCGAAAGGCGGTCGAAAAACAGAAGCTCGTCCGCTCCAACGCCGAGCTGCGCCGCCAGCTCGACAAACGCTACGGCCTGGAGGGAATCGTCGGCAACAGCGAGGCCATGCAGACGGTCTTCGAAACCGTCCGGCAGGTGGCCCCCTCCAACGCCACGGTCCTCATCGTCGGCGAAAGCGGCACGGGCAAGGAGCTCGTCGCCCGCGCGATCCACGCGAACTCCCCCCGCCGCGGCAACCACTTCGTGGCCCTCAACTGCGCCGCCCTCTCCGACACGATCCTCGAAAGCGAACTGTTCGGCCACGAGAAAGGCGCCTTCACCGGCGCCATGTACACCCACAAGGGACGCTTCGAGTACGCCCACGGCGGCACGCTCTTCCTGGACGAGATCGGCGACATGCCGCTCACGGTCCAGATCAAGCTCCTGCGCGTCATCGAGTACGGCGAAGTGTTCCGCGTGGGCTCCAACGAACCCATCAAGGTGGACGTCCGCCTCATCGCCGCCACCCACAAGGACCTCCCCTCCCTCATCCGCGAAGGCAAATTCCGCGAAGACCTCTACTACCGCCTCAAGGTCGTGACGATCGAAATGCCCCCCCTGCGCGACCGCCTCGAAGACCTGCCCCTCCTCGTCCAGCACTTCCTGGCCGAGTTCTCCCAGACCTACGGAAAGAAGGCGCCGGAAATCACCCCCCAGGCCATGGAACTCCTCTACGACTACAGCTGGCCCGGCAACGTCCGGGAACTGCGCAATTGCATCGAAAGCATGGTCGTCCTGGACAAGGACGGGAAAATCGACGTCGAGGACGTCCCGCGCTACGTGCGCCACCCCGCTCCTTCCGAGGCCGGCTCCGCCGTCGGCGGGGTCAACCTCGAAGAGGGCGAAAAGGAACGCATCCGCAAGGCGCTCGCCCTCTGCGACGGCAACCGCGAAAAGGCCGCCCGCATGCTCGGCATCGGCGAGCGGACGCTCTACCGGAAGATCAAGCGCTACGGATTCAGCTAGCCGCCCATGCCCCGCTTCGCGATCAGCCGTCACACGGGAGCCCGCGAGGGCGACCACTACGATTTCTTCGTCGAACAGGGCGAGGTCCTCAAGACCTGGCGCCTGGAAACCCCCTCCCTTCAGCATCCCCAGAAAGCCCGCCAGATCCGCGACCACCGCAAGACCTATCTCGACTTCGAAGGCGAGCTCACCGACCGGCGCGGGCGGGTCACGCTCTGGGACTCCGGCGAGTGCGCCGTGGAGGAATGGACCCCCCGCCGGATCCGGCTTGCCCTCCGCGGACGCCGCACCCGCCTGCGCGTGCTCCTCGAGCGCGCCTCCTCCCCCGAAGGCTCCGCCGAGGAGCCGGCCTGGACGGTCGCCGACGCCTCCGCCGACGTGCGCCGCGCCGCCGCCGGCATCCTCGAGGCCGATCCCCTCGGACTGGCTCCGACCCCGGAGCTCGACCTCCTGCGCGAGGCGCTCCTCGGCGAGGAACGCCGGCTCATGGCTCAGGTGGATCTCTTCTCCCGCGGACAGGACCTGGAATGGGAAGCCGTCCGGACCGATCCCGACGTCCGCCGCCGCCTGGACGCCGAGGCCGCGCGATGGCAGCACCCGTGGCTGACGGCCGCCCGCGCCTACGCCGCCGCCCTCGACGGCCTGGCCCGCAAGCTCCTGGACCTGCGCCCCGTTCCCCTCTGACGCCGCCGGATCCTACCGGACGAGCGCCGCAACCGCCTCGCCCTCGACCCCCTCCATCTCGAGCCCCAGCCATCGCGCCACGGTCGGCGCGATGTCGATCAGTCGCATGCGTTCGATCACGGTCCCCGGCGGAATTCCCGGCCCGGCCGCCACGAAGCCCGTGTGAAGCTCCCGACGCCCGGGCCGCTGGCCGTGATTGGCCTTGACGCTGGGCGCCCCCTCGACGAGCGAGCCGGTCAGCGATCCCGAGATCGCCCAGCCGTCCGCCGGCTCCAGGGCCAGCGCGGCCTCCGGGTTGTATCCCAGGGCGTCCAGCTCCGGTCGCTCCAGCACCGTGTAGAGCCGTTCGCCGTCGAGCAGGGCCGACCGGCGGAACGCCTCCGCCACCCGCGGCACGTCCGACGGATCCTTGACGTACACCGCCGCCGAACCGCCGCTCGAACGCACGAGCGCCTTCCACGAACGAAGCTCCCCGCCTTCCACGTCGAGAAAACCCGCCGCGCGCAGAACCGCATTCGGATGAACCTGCCGGCGGACGTCGAGAAATCCGTGATCCCCCGTCACCACGAACGCGGTGCGTCCCTCCGCCCCCGCCTCCCGCACCGCCCCCAGAATCCGCGCCACCTGCGCGTCCTGCCGCCGCACCGCGTCCCGCACGCCCGGGCCGTCCCGCCCCTCCCGGTGCTGCGCCTCGTCCACCTGCAGCAGATGCACGAACTGGAGCGCCGGACGGTACCGGCGAAAGACGTACGCCGCCGCGCCCGAGACGAACGCGTCGATCGCCGACTTGTCCTCGGCGATCTTCTCCCGCGGCACGCCCAGCGCCAGGCAGAGCTCCAGGAGCAGCCCCGGCGTCGCCGCCGCCTGAAGCCGCGCCGCCGTTTCCCGGCCCTCCGGATCCCAGATCTCGCCGAGCACCCAGTCCGCCCGCGCCCCCACGCTCACCGGCCAGTACGTGATCGCGGTGGGCACCCCCTTCTCGCGCGCGGCGTCCCAGAGCGTCCGCGCCCGCAGATCCCGCGCGTGCCAGTGCCAGTCCCGCGTCGAGCCCCGCTCCGTCCAGAGGGTGTTGGCGTAAATCCCGTGCTTCCAGGGACGCACCCCCGTCACGATAGACGCGTGGCTCGGATAGGTCACGCTCGGGAACACCCCCTCCACCCCGCGGGCGTGCGCCCCGCGGCGGACGAGCTCCCGGAGCGTCGGCGCCTCGTACGCCTCGTCGAGATAAAACTCCGGCCGCAGGCCGTCGATCGAGATCAGAACCACCCGCTCGATCCGCCCTCCCGGATCCTGGGACGCCCCTGCCCTCGCCCCGAACGCCAGGGCGGCCGCGGCCAGGAGCCCGAGCCCCCCCGCGCGCCTCACCGCAGCCGCTCCAGAATCTCGTCCGCCCCGCTCACCCATTGCACCTCCGGGAAGGTCCGGAACCACATCGCCTGGTGGCGCGCCAGCCGCATCGTGTTGCGGTTGATCAGCCGCTCCATCTCCGCCGCATCGTATCGGCCTTCAAGGTACCCGATGACCTCCCGGTATCCCACCGCCCGGCGTCCCTCGGCCCCCCACGGCCGCTCCCGAAGCCGACGCACCTCCTCCACGAGCCCCTCTTCGAGCATCCGCCGCGTCCGCGCCGCGATCCGATCCCGCAGGTCCTCCCGCCGGATCGCGAAGACGTCCGCCTCCAGCGTCCGGCGCGCGAACTGCGTCTGGCGGGCGCTGATGGGTTCCCCCGTCTTGCGGTAGACCTCGACGGCGCGCACGAGCCTTTTGAGATCGTTCGGATGAATCCGCGCGGCCGCCGCGGGATCCACCCGCCGCAGTTCCGCATGAAGGGCCGGAGCGCCCAGCGCCACGAGCTCCTCCCGGAGCGCGGGATCGGCCGACGGCCCCTCGAAAAGACCGTACGCGAGCGCCTTGTAGTAAAGCGCCGTGCCGCCCACGAGAAGCGGACGCGGCCCCTCAGCCATCGCGGCCCGGGCATCGCGCACGAAGCGCCCCGCGTTGTAGCTCTCGGAAGGATCGCAGATGTCGATCAGGCGGTATTCCGTCCGGCGCCGGGGCTTGGCCGTCCCGATGTCCATGCCCCGGTAGACCTTCATGGAGTCGATGGAAATCAGCCGGCACCCCAGGCGGTCGGCCACCCGCTCGGCCGCTTCGTGCTTGCCCGAGGCGGTCTGCCCCAGAAGGATGATCGGACGCTCCACCGCCGGCGCATTATAGCAGCGCCCCGGACGGCGTTCAGCGCCGCGGAAGCTCCAGCTCCACCGCCTCGATGCGCGGCGGGCTCGAATCGATCTCGAACGCCGCGGAACGGACCTCGCGGCCGCCCGCCTCGAGGATCACGCGGCAGTCCTTCGCGTCCACGCGCGGCACCGTCCAGGAGAAGCTTCCCGACGCCGGGAGGTCCCGCGCGATCGTTTCCGAGCGGCCGCCCGCGACGAAGGTGAGCGTCGCCTTCGCCGCCGGCTCCCCGGACGTCCAGCGCAGGTCCACCGTGCTTCCGCCCTTGAGCGTCGCCGGCAGTTCCGTCCAAAGGACCGGACCCGCCGCCGCCGGCGGCGGGGCGGACGGCCCCTCGCCCCGCACCCGCACGACCGCCTGCGGCCGCGCCCCCGGCGCGGGCGGATCCCCCTGCAAACCCGCCGTCGTCCGCGCCACGAGGAACAGGCCGTATTCGCCCGGCCGGGAAGGCGCGAATTCCACGGGCTTCGACGGATCGTACGTCTGATGCAGCTTCCACGTGCGTCCGCCGTCCTCGGTGACGTAAAGAAGAAGCTGCTGCGCCGTCGAGACTTCCGACGTGTGAACCTTGTACTCCAGACGCACCGGCGCCGTCCGCTCGCCGGAAGGGACCGTCACTTCCGCCACCGGCCGCAGCGATTCGATCGCGAAGTCCCTCTCCGATTCGTCCGAAATCTCCCGGCCGCCCGCGTCGCGGTAGGTCACCCGCAGGCGGCACCGGCCGCTCGTGACCGACGGAACCGGCCTCCAGAGAAGACCGCCCGCCACGGGAGTGAGCGCCTCCCGCGGCACCGGCTTCCACGTCGCCCCGCCGTCGGCGGAGAACGCCACTTGGAGATCCGAAAGCGGCGCGGCCGTGCGGAGCTGAAGGACCTGCCCCGTGCCCCCCGCCACCACCTCGCCGCCGCGGAAGTTCAGAAGCTTGAGCCCCGCCGCACCTTCCGCAGCGACGACCTTGAGCCTGACGTGCGAAGATTCGTACTCGCGGCCGTCCGGCGCGGTCACCACCGCGCGAAGGACGTACTCCCCGGCCACCGCGGGGGCCAGGAACGTCACGTCCGGCCCCTTGGGCTCGTAGATCGGCCGCCACGACGCGCCGTCCTCCGAGAACTCCAGCCGCACCCCTCGGGCGGAGCGGAACACGGCCTTCGGCTCGATGAGAACCCTCATGAGCTTGCCGGCCTCCACGGAGGGATACGTGATCAGCCGGACCGCCTCGACGCCGGTGACGACCTCGAAGGCCACGTAGTTCGAACTGATCGGGCGGTTGACCGAGTCGCGCGCGGTGACCCGGGCGTGATAGCGCCCCTCCCGGTCGGGCAGCGTCACCCGAAGGGACGACGTGCTCATCGAGGCCCAGAGGCTCCACGTCCGTCCGCCGTCCTTCGAAATCTCAAGCGACGCCTCGCGGATCGTCCGGTCCGCCGACGCCCACACCACCTGGACCTGGGCGCCGAGGGGATACTGGCGCCCGTCCTCCAGACCCCGCAGCGTGAGGCTCGGCGGCGGGATGTCGCCGGGATCGAAGTCCGCCGTCAGATCCTCGCCCTCGTTTCCCGCCTCGTCGATCGCCACGGCGCGCAGCCGATACCGCTTTCCGGGCAGAAGGATCGTCCGCAGGTCGGCTCTTCCGGTGTTCGGATGCCGGGCCGCCGCCACGAACCACGTCCGCCCGCCGTCGGCCGAATACTCCAGCCGCACCGCCAGCCGCTCGGACGGCGAGAACGTGTCCGAGGCGGTCCACTCCACTTCCCAGTTCGCGTTGAGATACGTGCGCGTCCCCTGGGGGAGCGCGAAGCTGCGAAGCTCGATCTTCGGAGCCGTCCGATCGAACCCCACGACAAAATCGGGTTTCGGGACGCGCTCGGGCTCGACCGAAGGATTCCCCGCGCCGTCCACCGCCGCCACGAGGAATCCCCACAGGCCTTCGCCCGGAACCTCGGTCTCGATCGTCCCTTCCGCCACGCGGCTTTCCGCCAGGACCCGGTACGGCCCGCGGTCCGAAAGGGGCTTCCCGTAAAGCGTGACGCGCTCGACGCCCGAGGTGAGATCGGACGCCTTGTACTTGAGGGAAAGCCGGCCCGCGCGGGTGATGCCGGACGGGCGCTCGGGAAGACTCACCGTGGGAGGCTCGGCGTCGATCGTGAACGGCCGCTCGGATTCCGCCTGGGCGCGGTGGCCGAACCGGTCCTGCGCGACGAGCCGGATCTTGTGGCGGGCGCCGCCGATCGAGGGCACGACCCAGCGATAGGCGCCGCGCGCCGGGTCCACATCCGTGACCACGACGTTCCAGGTGCCGCCGCCGTCGGGGCTGTGGAAGATCGAAAGCCCCCGGGTGTCCGGATTGGCCTCGAGCATCCTCCAGATGATGTCCGCCGCGGTTCCGGCCCGCACGTATCCGCCGCCCGCGAAGGTTTCCAGCGTGATCTGAGGAGGCGTCGCGTCGATCGTGAGCACGAGCTGCGGTTCGGTGCCCTCCTCCGGCGGCCGCTGCGCGGGTCCGCCCTGGAGCCCCTGCTCCGTGGCGCACGTGAGGTAGATCGCGTACCGGCCGTCCGCCTTGGCGAAGAGCATCGGCGACTGTGCGTCCGGATCGTCGCCGTACTTGAGCCACTCCTTTACGTTTTCCGGCCGGTAGTAGAGGGTTACCCGCCGGATCGGCGCGGTGCCGCGGTTCTTGATCTCGTACAGGATCTGGACGGAATGGCTTCCCGACCGGTCCGGCCCCACGGCGCGCGCTTCCGGAACCGCGGCGTCCAGACCGAAGCGGTCGCTGACCGCTTCGCCGACGTTGCCGGCGAAGTCGGCGGCGGCCACCTTGAGGCGGTAGGCCGTCCCTTCCGCCTTCGGAGGCACCCAGCGGTAGACGCCTTCGTTGAGCAGTCCGCGGGCGACCTCGCGCCAGGTCTTGCCGTCATCCTCCGAAAGATGCACGGAGACCCCGTTGGCGGGCATGTCGAGGTTGTCCCGGGCCGACCAGCGCACGTCGAGCGGAACGCCCCCCAGATACCCTCCCCCCTGGGGCGAAAGAAGCTTCACCGAGGGCGGCGTTCGATCCAGAACGAGCGTGGCCGCCGGAGGCGTCCCCGGAACGGGGGCCGGCGGGGCGTTTCCCATCCGGTCTTCGCCCACCAGCCGCAGCCCATACACCCCGTCGAGATCCTGGAAGAGAAAGGGCGATTGCAGGTCGTCATCGTCGCCGTAGTGTTTCCAGGTTCGGCCGCCGTCGCGCGTGACGTAAAGACTCACGCGCTTGAGGCCGGCGCCGCCGGCGTCCCCGCCGCTCCACTCCAGGCGCACGGGAACCTCGCGCGCCGCCGCGGGGCCCTCGATCTTGAGGTCCGGAGCCAGGCCGTCGATCGTAAACTCGCGATCCGAAACATCCGCTCCCTCGTGGCCCGCCAGATCGCGCGCCACGACGCGGACGCGGCAGTGCGAGCTGGTGACCATCGGGAGATCCCAGTGGTACGTCCCCGTGTTGGGAAGATCCTTCGCGACGGCCATCCAGGGTCCGCCCGCTTCGGTGGAGACCTCGAGGCGCACGCCGGCCGGGGCGAGATTGGCGTCCCGCGCGGTCCAGCGAACGACCGTGGAACGCCCCGCCCCGAGAATCTCTCCGCCGTTCGGGGCCAGGACCTCGACCACCGGAGGAGCGGTGTCCACGACGACCCCATGTTCGGGGCGGTCGCCCGCCTTGGGAGTGAATTCGCGGCGTCCGTCCGGCCCCACGGGCACGACCAGGAAGCCGTAGCGGCCGTCGGCCGGGGCCTGGAAGGCCGCCGTGGGCCGCGCGGGGTCGATCGCCCCGTGGTTGGTCCAGTTCTGACCCTGGTCCGTGGTATACCAGAGTTCGGCGCTCCGCGCTCCGCCCAGGCGGGCGCGATCCACGGGGACATCGAGAAGGCGGCGGGGGCTGTGGACTTCGCGGCTGTCGGGGGCGGCGGGCGGCTTCTCGGAGGCCGGCGGCGTGTCCTGCGCGGCGGGGGCGGCGGGCGGCGGAGCCTGGGGCGGGGGCGCCGGGGCGGCGCAGGAGGCGCACAGAACCAGGAGCGCCGCGGGCCGGAGCGCGATTCCCCGGGGAAACGTCATAGGAGGTTCCTCTTCACATACTCCCTGGCGTTCAGGAAGAACTTGAGACCGTCGGGCTGGATCTCCAAACCTCTCCTCGTCCACCGCGGATGGTTCACCGCGTCCTGGAAGCGTTCCGGATGGGGCATCAGGCCCAGCACCCGTCCCGTCGGGTCGCACATCCCGGCCACGTGGCCGGCCGAACCGTTGGGGTTCCAGGGATATCCGGCCTCGCGCCCCTCCGGATCGACGTACCGGAGGACCAGCTGACCGGCCCGGTCCCAGCGGTCCAGGAGCGCCGAATCCCGCGGGAGGAACTTCCCCTCGCCATGGGCGACGGGCAGCTCCAGGATTTCTTCCGCTTTAAGGAATTCGGACTTTACGGACGAAACCTTGAGGAAAATCCAGCGGTCCTCGAACTTCCCGGAATCGTTGTTCGCCAGCGTGAGCTGCGAAGAGGAACCGTCGTCGAACGGGTCGGGGAGCAGGCCCGCTTTGACCAGCACCTGGAATCCGTTGCAGACTCCCAGGACCAGCTTCCCGTCCCGGATGAAAGACCGGAACTCCGGCATCAGCTTCGTTTTGAGTTCATTGGCCAGCACCTTTCCCGCGCCGAGGTCGTCCCCATAGGAGAACCCCCCCGGCACGAAGAGGAAATGATAGTCCTTGAGCCGCTCGGGCCGAGCGAAAAGGCGATTGACGTGGACGACGTCCACCTGAAAGCCGACCTTCTCGCAGGCGGCCCTGGATTCCTGGTCGCAGTTGGTGCCCGCGGCGCGCAGAAGAATCGCTTTCGGAGTCGTCATTTCGATTCGGGAGGAGGAAAAGTCTTCCGGTGCAGTTCATAGATCCGCCGGAGCTCGCGGATCGGCTCCGGATGATCGTCCACGCGCAGGTCGCGGTAGCGGTCCGTAAGGCCTCCGTAGCCCGCCCGCTCCCGAACCACCAGGAGCGCCGCCGACTGCTGACCGCGGGCGTCGCCGCCCGCCGCCTGCCCCGCCTCGAGCGCCGCCAGAAGCCGCTCGCCCAGGTCGCCGGCGGTCTCCCGAAACGCCCGGGCCATGGCGCGCACCACCTCTTCTCCGGCGAGAATGTTGCCCAGGCAGGCGAAGCCCTCGCCCGCGGCCGCCCCCGCCCACGGCAGGCATTCCTTGCCCGTATGCACCGCCGCGCGGCCCTGGGCGTCGAGGATCGCCACCTGCCGGCGTTCCCGGCCCGGGTCCTCCTCGAGCAGGCGCGCGAGCGCCGCTTCCGGCGTCTCCCCGCGCGCCAGGAGCTCCAGTCCGCGCGGCCCGAAGGTCGGATTCGCCCACGCCTGGGTGGCCACGGCGCCCACGCCCGCGCGGGCCCACGGCACGACGGCTCCCACCGCCAGGAAGCGGGACTGCACCGCCACGCCCAGCTCGCCCGTGCGCGGATCCCGCGCCACGATCGAGAACGTGGCCACGGGCGGATCCGCCGGGCCGGCCGCCGGCACGGAGCACCCGAGCGCCGCCAGGACGGGAAAAAGGCGCTTCACCATCTCAACGGGGCCTGCCAGGCTTCCTTGAGCGCGGCCACCGGCTCGTCGATCACCGGACGCCCCTTGCGGCCGAAGACGACCAATCGCCGGTCCTCGGTCACTTCCCCGAGCCGTACCGCCGGAACGCCGTCCAGGAGCTTCGAGAACCGGGCGGCGTCCGCCGCGCGAACCTCGACGAGAAACCGCGAGGGCGTTTCCGAGAAGAGCGCCTGATCGTCCCGGGAAACGCCGTCGACGCCGGCCAGATCGATCCGCAGTCCGAGATTTCCCGCGAACGCCATCTCCGCCGCGGCGACGGCCAGGCCTCCTTCGGAAAGGTCGTGACAGGCGCGGAGGAGCCCCTCCCGGATCGCGCGGTGGACGGCGCGGAAGATCTTTTTTCCCAGAGCGGCGTCCACCCGCGGCACCCGGGCTCCGCGATGGCCGTGCAGCCGGTAGTAGTGGGAGCCGCCCAGCTCATCGCGCGTGGGCCCCACGAGGTAGACCAGGTTGCCCGGCTCCTTGGCGTCCATGCTGACGGCGCGGCGGACGTCTTCCAGAAGGGCGATCGCGGAAATGAGCAGGGAATGCGGGATGACGATCCGCCGCCCGCCGGCCCGGAATTCGTTGTTGAGGCTGTCCTTGCCCGAGATGAACGGCGTTCCGTAGGCCACCGCCACGTCGTAGCAGGCGCGCGCGGCCAGGACGAGGGCCCCGAGGTTTTCGGGATCCTCGGGGCTGCCCCACGAAAAATTGTCGAGGATCGCCGTGCGCTCCGGATCCCCGCCCACGGCCACGACATTCCGGACCGCCTCGTCGATCGCGTTGGCGGCCATGTCGTAGGGCGAAAGATCGGAATAGCAGGGATTCATGCCGCAGCCGACGGCGAACCCCTTGTAATGCGTCAGCACCGGCCGGACCACGGCGGCATCGCCGGGTCCGTCGTGAAGAGCCCCGACCAGAGGCTTAAGGACGCTTCCCCCCTGAACCTCGTGGTCGTACTGACGGACGATCCACTCCTTCGAGCAGACGTTCCAGCTCCCCAGGATCCGTTTGAGGTCGTCCCCGTAGGTCTCCTTCTCCGGAAGCGAAGGCTCCGAGAGGGCCGGAGGCGTATAGGACGCGGAGCGCTCGAACCGGGGGATTCCGTCGTGCAGGAACTTCATGTCGAGCTCGCCCACGAGCCTGCCCTCATAGCGGAGGGTGAGCTTTCCGTCGCCCGTGAAGCGGCCGATGACCGTGGCCTCGACGTCTTCGGCGGAGAAGACGGCGCGGAGCTCCTCCAGGCGGTCCGGAGGCACGGCCAGGACCATGCGCTCCTGAGCTTCGCTGATCCAGATTTCCGTATAGGAGAGTCCCTCGTACTTAAGGGGGACTTTTTCAAGGTCGACTTCGGCCCCGAGTTCCGCGCCCATCTCCCCGACGGCGCTCGAGAGTCCGCCGGCGCCGCAGTCGGTGATGGCGGTGTAGAGCCCGCGATCGCGGGCCTGGAGGACGGTATCCAGAACGCGCTTCTCGACGATGGCGTTGCCGATCTGAACGGCGCCGCTGGAGGTCTTCTCGGACGTCTCGTCGAGCTCGGCGGAGGAGAAGGTGGCGCCGTGGATGCCGTCCCGGCCGGTGCGGCCGCCCACGACGACGACCAGATCCCCGGCCCGGGCCGCCTTGAAGGACTTGTCCCGCGGAAGAATGCCGACCGTGCCGCAGTAGACCAGGGGATTGCCGGTGTAGCGTTCGTCGAAGTAGACGGCGCCGTTGACCGTGGGGATGCCCATTCGGTTCCCGTAGTCGCGCACGCCAGCGACCACGCCCTTGAGGAGCCGCCGGGGGTGGATCGTGCCGGGCGGGATCTCGCGGGCGTCCGGGAGGCCCACGCAGAACACGTCGGTGGAGCAGACGGGCTTGGCCCCCAGGCCGCAGCCCAGAATGTCGCGGATCACGCCGCCGAGACCGGTATTGGCGCCGCCGTAAGGCTCGATGGCGCTCGGGTGGTTGTGGGTTTCGACCTTGAAGCACAGATTGTGCCGTTCGTCGAACTCGATGATGCCGGCGTTGTCCTGGAAAACGCTGACACACCAGGGCCGGGCGAGCTCGCGGGTGGCGCGGGCGATCGTGGATTTGAGGAGGTTCCGGATCGTCTCGCCGCCGAAATGGATGTCTCCCGTGAAGGTCTTGTGCTTGCAATGCTCGCTCCAGGTCTGGGCGAGCGTCTCGAGCTCGACGTCCGTGGGTTCCCGCCGGAGATCCCGGAAGTGCCGGCGGATGGCCTGCATTTCGGCGAGATTGAGCGACAGGCCCATCCGGCGGCTGAGGGACAGAAGTTCCTCGTCCGACGCGCCCGTGAGGGGCACTTCGACGCGCCGGAATCGATAGGGGGCCCCGAGCGCGATCCGTTCGAACCGGCGTTCGCCCACCTGCAGCTCGTCGACCGCCTCGTTGGCCAGGACGCGGGCGGCGGCCTCCCGGAGGCGCGCCTCGGAAACCGGTCCGCGGACGAGATAGCGCATCCCGGTCCGGACGCGGGAGGCGGAAAGACCCAGGTCGGCGATCGCCTTGAGGGCGCTGGCCTCCACGGGGTCCATGACGCCGGGGCGCTTGAAGACGAGGACGGCGCGGAGGCCCTCGGGGACCTCGGGCGGCTCGGCGGCCGGGCGCAGGGCGTACGTCTGGGCGACCGGATCGTGGAGAAGTTCGCGGGCGACGCGGTCGGCGGCGGCGCGGTCGAGGTCGCCCTCGAGAAGGTAGACCTGTTCGGCCCGGACGTCCTGAACCTCGGCCAACCCGTACTCGCGGAGCGCGGAAAGGGCCCCCCGGGAGGCGGGATCCACGAGGCCGTCCCGGGTCGCGACGTCCACACGCCAGAGCATTGCCGTGCGGGGACTCTAACACAGCGTCCGGGGGGAGTCAACGGACGGGACCTCCCTGCGGCGGGCGAGGAAAGGGTTCTCCTTGAAATGCCGATCTACCCCGGGGATAATCGGAAATCCCTTCTATGTCCGACGCTTCCAGCGAACGCGATTTCGAGCGGCCGATCATCGAAATCGAGAAGCGCATCGAGGAACTCGAAAGCTTCTCCCGCAAGGCCGGGGTTGACCTCTCGGCGGAAATCGAGAAGCTCCGCGCCCGGGCCAACCAGGAGAAGCGCGAGATTTTCGCGCGCCTGAACGCCTGGCAGCGGGTGCTTCTCTCGCGGGACCCGAATCGGCCCGACCTGGGCGACTATCTCGCCATGGTCTTCGAGGACTTCGTGGAGCTGCACGGGGACCGGGCCGTGGGGGACGACCGCGCGATCGTGACCGGCCTGGCCAAGGTGGGCGGCATCAAGGTGCTTCTCGTGGGCCAGCGCAAGGGAAAGACCACCAAGGAGCGGATGGCCTACAACTTCGGAAGCCCCAATCCGGAAGGCTACCGGAAGGCCATCCTCAAAATGAAGCTGGCCGAGAAATTCCGGCTGCCCGTCGTGACGCTCGTCAACACGCCGGGGGCCTACCCGGGCATCGGAGCCGAAGAGCGCGGCCAGGCCTTCGTCATCGCCCGCAACCTCTACGAGATGTCGCGCCTGCGCACGCCCATCATCTCCGTCGTCATCGGTGAGGGCGGCTCGGGCGGCGCGCTCGGAATCTGCGTGGCGGACAAGCTGGCGATCCTGGAGAACGCTTACCTCTCGGTCATTTCCCCCGAGGGATGCGCGGCGATCCTGTGGCGGGACGCGTCCAAAGCCCCGCTGGCGGCCCAGCTCCTTCGCCTGACGCCTCAGGAACTCAAGCAGCTCGGAATCGTGGACGAGATCGTCCCGGAGCCCCTCGGCGGGGCCCACCGCAATCCCAAGGAGATGGGAGACCTCCTGCGCGCCGCGCTCGTGCGCTACCTGGACGAGGCCCTCGCGACTCCGCTCGACCGCCTGCTCGAGCGCCGCTACGAGAAATACCGCCGCATCGGAGCCTTCCTGGAAAGCGAGCAGCAGAAACTCGTGGCCGGCGGCATTCCCGGTTCCGCCTGAGACGGGCGCGCTCAGGGAGCGTCTCCGAGCAGCCGGGCGACCCGCTCGACGAGATCCGCTCCTTTGAACGGCTTGGTCATGAAATCGTCGGCCCGCGAACGCTCCCTCCAGTACTCCTCCCCTTGGCCCGAATCGCGCGTGGCGGCCGTGAGCATGATCACCCGAATGCCGCGGGTCCTCTCGTTCCCCTTGAGATCCGCGCAGAGATCGAACCCCGACTTGCCCGGCAGCATCGCGTCCAGGATCACCAGATCCGGCTGGAACGCGGCCACCCGCGCCTGGGCGTCCGTCCCGTCCCCCGACGTCTCGACCTCGTATCCCCGCCCCCGCAGAAGATGGGCGATGATCTCACGGATGCTGCGGGTGTCCTCGACGACGAGGATTTTCCGGGGCATTCGGCCGATTATAGGGTCCCCCGCAGGACGGTCAACTCCGGGCCGGCCCAGCGACCTCAAATAATCCCTTGACCGGGCCCCGGCGGCGCCCCTACACTCCGCCGGAACATGACGGGGACGCCCCACCGGACGCCGCTTCACGAGTCCCACGTGCGCCTCGGCGCGCGGATGGTGGACTTCCACGGATGGGAGATGCCGATCCAATACTCCGGCATCGTGGAGGAACATACCGCCGTCCGGACCCGGGCGGGCCTCTTCGACCTCTCCCACATGGGCCGCGTGCGCGTGGCCGGGCCGGCCCGCCGCGCCTTCCTTCAGCGGATCCTCACGATCAACGTGGACAAGGTCGCCCCCGGCCGCTGCAAGTACACCTTCTTCCTCACCGAGCGCGGCACCACGATCGACGACCTCGTCTTCTACGCGGACCCCCAGCGCGATCTGCTGGTCGTCAACGCCTCCAACCGCGAGAAGGATCTCGACTGGCTGCGGCGGCACGCCCCGGCGGAGGGAGTCACCCTTCAAGACGAGACCTTCGACGTCGCGCTCGTGGCCGTCCAGGGGCCCCGATCCGTCGAGATCGTGCGGAAGGCCCTCGGGATCGACCCGTCCGGGCTGCGTTACTACTCCTTCGGCGCGTTCGGGGAATTCCTCGTGTCCCGAACCGGTTACACGGGTGAGGACGGTTTCGAGATTTTCGTCCCCAAGGCGCGCGCGGCGGAGACGTGGGAGCGCCTCTCCGGGGCGGGCGCGCCTCCGGCCGGGCTGGGCGCCCGCGACACCCTGAGGACCGAAGCGGGGATGCCGCTGTACGGAAACGAGCTGGACGAGACGACCACGCCTCTGGAGGCCGGGCTCGATTTCGCCGTGGATCTCAAAAAGCCGGATTTCATCGGAGCCGCGGCGCTCCGGACGCAGGGGCCGCCGTCGCGGCGGCTGGCGGGGCTCGTCCTCGAATCGCGCCGGATCCCCCGGACCGGCTACGAAGTCTTCCGGGAGGGGCGGGCCGTCGGCCGGGTGACGAGCGGCACGTTCGGCCCCACGGTGGGACGCTCCATCGCGATGGCCTACCTGCCGGCGGAACTCGCCCGGCCGGGCGAAGCCGTGGAGATCGACATCCGCGGCCGCCGCGAGCCGGCCCGTGTCGTCGCGCTCCCCTTCTACCGCCGTGAAAAGACTTGACACCTGAGGGACCAGGGGTAATTTAGGCGGCGGACGGACGGCGCGCCGTCCGCCGGGCACCTAGGGAGAGACCGGGATGAGGCCAGACGACTACAAGTACAGCGAAACCCACGAGTGGATCAAATATAACGAGAAGAAGAAGGAAGCCACGATCGGGATCACCGATTACGCCGTCAAGCAGCTCTCCGACCTCGTGCACCTGGAGCTGCCCAAGGTCGGGGACACCCTCGAGCAGGGGGCGCCGTTCGGCGAAATCGAGTCGGTCAAAACCGTGGCGGATCTCGTTTCCCCCCTGAGCGGCAAGGTCATCGAGGTCAATAAGGAGGTCGCCGCCGACCTCGACATCCTCAAGGAGGAGCCGTTCGAGGATGGGTGGCTCATCAAGATCAAGCCCTCCGATCCCAGCGAGCTTGAGTCCCTCATGACCAAGAAAGAGTACGAGGAGTTCCTCGAGTCCGCGGAGGAAGAGGAGGAAGAGGAGTCCGACGACTCCGAGGACGTCGACGAAGACGACTTCGTGTAGGCCGACCGGGTCGCCGCGTCCGGAAAACGCCGGGACCCTTCGCTCTTTCGAAAATCCGGATTTTCGCGAATGGACTACATCCAGAATACGCCCGAGGACGTCGCCGAAATGCTGCGCGCCGTGGGCGCTTCGTCGATCGACGACCTCTTCGCCTCCATCCCCGCCGACCTGCGCCTGACCCGCCCCCTCGACCTGCCGCCCGCGCTTTCCGAACAGGATCTGGTGGCCCACCTCGAAACCCTGGCCGCCCGAAACCGGGTCTTCGAGCCCACCCGGTCGTTCCTGGGCGCCGGGGGCTACAACCACTTCATCCCCTCCGTGGTGGACGCCCTCGCCTCGCGCGGGGAATTCTTCTCGGCCTATACGCCCTACCAGGCCGAAGCCAGCCAGGGCACCCTCCAGCACATCTTCGAATTCCAATCGATGATCTGCGAGCTGACGGGGATGGAGGTCGCCAACGCCTCCCACTACGACGGCGCCACCGCCCTCCAGGAGGCCGTGGCGATGTCGATCGACCACACCGGGCGGCGCAAGATCGTCCTCTCCTCGGCCCTTCACCCCCATGCACGCGCCGTGGTGCGCTCGATTTTCCGGGCCATGGACGTCCAGATCGTGGAGGTGGCCCATGTCCGCGGGGTGACCCCCGTGGCCACCCTCCGGGAGGCGGCCCAGGACGCCGCCTGCGTGGCGATCCAGAATCCCAATTTCCTCGGAGGCGTGGAGGACCTGGCGGGCGTCGCGGAGGCGGCCCATGCGGCCGGCGCGGTGGCGGTGGCGAGCGTTCACCCCCTCGCCCTGGCGATCCTCAAGTCCCCCGGAGAGGCCGGCTGCGACATCGCCGTGGGAGACGCGCAGCCCCTGGGGATTCCTCTCAGCTTCGGCGGTCCCTGGTGCGGCTTCATCGCCGCCCGGCGGGACTTCCTGCGCGAAATGCCCGGCCGCATCGTGGGGGAGACGGTGGACGCCGAGGGGAAGCGCGGTTTCGTCCTCACGCTCCAGACGCGGGAGCAGCACATCCGCCGCGAGAAGGCCTCGTCCAACATCTGCACGAACCAGGCCCTCATGGCGCTCCGCGCCACGATTTACATGGAAGCGCTCGGGCCTTCGGGAATGCGCCGCGCCGCGGAGCTCTGCGCGCGCCGGGCGCACGAACTGGCCGCGAAACTCGCGCGCGTCCCCGGGGTGAAACTCCCCTACTCCGCCCCCTTCTTCCACGAATTCGTCGCCGAAATTCCCCACGCGGCCCAGACGCTCGCGCGCCTCCAGGAACGCGGCTTCCTGGGCGGCCTCTTCCTGCACCCCTTCTACCGGGACCTGCGCGAGCACGTCCTTCTCTGCGCCACGGAACGCCACGCGCCGGAAGATCTGGACGCGTTCGTCGCCGCCCTGGCGGAGTGCCTCCGATGAAGACGATCTTCGAGAAAAGCCGCCCCGGCCGCGCCACCGTCTACTTCCCTCCGCCGGCGCCGGGCGAGCGCCCGATCGAGGAGATCCTGCCGCGGACCGCGCTCCGGGCCCGCCCCCCCGCCCTCCCCGAAGTCGCCGAGCTCGAGGTCGTCCGCCACTTCACCGAGCTTTCCCACCGCACCTTCTCGATCGACGGGAACTTCTACCCCCTGGGCTCCTGCACGATGAAGTACAACCCCCGCGTCAACGAAAAGGTCGCCGCGCTTCCCGGATTCGCCCGGCTTCATCCCTTCCAGCCGGCCGAAACCGTTCAGGGGATGCTGGAACTCCTCTGGCGCCTGGAGCGCATGCTCGCGGAGATCGCCGGAATGGACGCGGTGACCCTCCAGCCCGCCGCCGGCGCCCAGGGGGAGCTCACCGGCATCCTTCTCATCCGCGCCCACCACGTGGAAAACCGCCAAGGCCATCGCACCGAGGTTCTCATTCCCGACAGCGCCCACGGCACCAACCCCGCCACCGCCACCCTCTGCGGCTACCGCACGGTGAGCCTCAAGACGGACCGGCGGGGCGGCGTGGATCTCGAAGACCTCAAGGCGAAACTCTCCGACCGCACCGCCGCCCTCATGATCACCAATCCCTCGACGCTCGGGCTCTTCGAGGAACGGATCCGGACGATCGCCGACCTTGTCCACGGCGCGGGCGGCCTGGTCTACATGGACGGCGCCAACATGAACGCCATCCAGGGGAAGGTCCGCCCCGGCGATTTCGGCGTGGATGTGATGCACTTCAACCTGCACAAGACGTTCTCCACGCCGCACGGGGGCGGCGGCCCCGGCTCCGGACCCGTGGCCTGCACGAAGCTCCTGGAGCCTTACCTCCCCGTCCCGCGCATCGTCCGCGAGGGGGACCGGTTCTCGTTCGACTTCTCGGCCCCCAAATCGATCGGCCGGGTCAAGAGCTTCTGGGGCAACGTGGGGATGCACGTGCGCGCTTACGCCTACCTGCGCGCCCACGGTCCGGAAGGGATCCGCCGCAACGCGGAGCACGCGGTCCTCAACGCCAACTACCTTCTGGCCCGGCTCCGGGGGACCTACAAGGTGGCCTACGACCGTCCCTGCATGCACGAGTTCGTCCTGGACGGTTCCCCCTTCCGCAAATACGGCGTCCGGACGCTCGACATCGCCAAGCGCCTCCTCGACTTCCGGTTCCACCCGCCGACGATCTATTTCCCCCTGATCGTCCACGAGGCGCTCATGATCGAGCCCACCGAGACGGAGAACAAGGAGACGCTCGACGCCTTCGCCGACGCGATGCTCCGGATCGCCGAAGAAGCCCGCACGAACCCCGAGGTCGTCCGCACCGCCCCGCACACGACGGCCGTCAAGCGGCTCAACGAGGTGAAAGCCGCCAAGGAGCCGATCGTGCGCTGCTCGCTGTGCGGATAGAAGGCGGCGTCAGGGGAAGATCGGGAAGGGCAGCGGCGCCACCAGATCCAACCCCACCCGCGTCCCCGTGTAGCGCCACCCCTCCTGGTAATACCGGCGGCTGCGCAGATAGGCCGACCACGGATAGGGCCGGAAATAGGCGGGCCAGAACCAGTCGGGGCGGTAGAAGTAGCCGTCCAGGCGCGCCAGCTGGCGGAGCTGCTCCCGGTGGAATTCCTCCCACTCCTTTTCCCGGCGGCGCCGTTCCTCCTCCCGCCGCCGCGCGCGCTCTTCCTCCTGGCGGCGCCGGCGGTCCTCCGCCTCCTGTCGGCGCGCCCGCAGAAGCTCCGCCTCCGACCGCGTCATCCAGCGCCCGTCCACCTGAACGAACCCCTTGGCCGCCTGAGCTTCCTCGTACGGCAGCCACCGGTCGCCCACCTTCTCGTGTCCGAGCTCCCGATGCGCCCCTTCATGGGCCGGATCGAGCTCCAGAACTTTCCGCGCCAGCTCGTCCAGATACCGCGTCAGTCCGTTCTCGCGGCACCACTGCATGAGGCGGACGTACTCCTGCGGGTCGCGGGAGTCGCCGACCCGGCGGCGGCGCTCTTCATATTCGTGCAGGACCGTCCGGCCCGGACGGACGGACGTGACCTGATCCGCCGGAAGCACGATCCGCCCGTGCGGAACGTCCACGACGATCTTTCCCGGCTGATCGGGGGCCTCGCGCCGCACCCCCGTGATCGTCTTTCCGTTGGTCAGGACGATCTCGTCCGCCGCCGCCGGCAGCGTTCCGGCCGCCAGAACCATCGCCGCCCTGAGCACGATCTTCATGACTCCGTCCTCCGACGACTCCCTCTTAATATTATAGGACGCTCGCCCCCCAGGGTTCTCTGCTTTCGGGATTCCGCGCGGCCGTCGGCGTTACGCCCTCTTCGGGACTCCACTTGCGGCCCCGTCCGGCCGATAAATTTAGGGTAGGAACCGACGTGACTTTCAAAGACCTCCTGCGCCTGCTCCGGCGGCGGTGGCCCACCGCGGTGGCGGCGTTCGCGCTCGTCTTCGCGGGCTTCGTGGTTTTCTCCGCCGTCAAGGAACGCCCCACCTACCGCGCCCGCGCCAGCGTCATCATCGCCACGCCTCCCCTTTTTCTCAACGCCCAGAGCAACCAGTGGATCACCATCGACACCAAGGATCTGCCGACCTGGATCTCCATCATCCGCAGCCGGCGGATCCTGGACCGGGTCAAGGAGCGCCTGCGGCCCCAGGTCCCCGGCTGGCAGGACGCCTGGGCCGACAGCGTCCAGGCCTCCGCCGAGGGCGGCCGACAGATCGTGTGGATCGAGGCGGTCGCCCCCACGGCCGACGTGGCCGCCGCCATCGCCAACGCCGCCGCCGAGGAGGCCGTCCGCTTCGGCCGCGAGGACGCCCGCAACGAACAGCTCCGCGCCATCGAGCGCGCCGGCCGCCGGGCCCAGGACGAACGCCGCCTCCAGCAGCGGGAGATCGACGAGATCCGCCGCCTCCGGGCCGAAGCCCGCGCCCGCTTCGGCTCCGAAAGCGTCGAGGTGGATTTCCGCAAGCTGCAGGAGGACATCCAGGGTCATGAAGTGCGGCTCCGGGAGCTGGAGCGGCGGATCTCCTCCACCCGGCTGCGCCTCGAACGCCTCAGGTCCGACCGCTCCGTCGTCGAACATCTCCAGCGGGAGACCCTCCCCCGCGCCGCCACCGTCCAGGTCCGCATCCAGGAGAATCCCCGCGTGCGCGCCGCCGTCGAGCGCCTGGAGGGCCTGTACCGGACGCTGCACGGCCTGCGCCGCCGGTACACCGACGAGCACCCCTCCGTCATCGCCACGCGCGACGACCTGCGCGAGGCGGAGCTGGAGCTGACGCGCACGCAGTTTCAGGCCCTGGGGCGCGACCTGGACGCCGAGGAACTGTCCCTTCGCGCCGACGCCGAGCTGGCCGCGATCGAGCGGCGCGTCCTGGAGCCGGAGCTGAGGGAGCTCCGCGCCCGCCTGGAAAGCCTGGCGCCCGCCGTCGAGGAGATCCAGCGCCACGAGCGACTGGCCGCCGAGGCCGCCAAACGGGTGGAACAGGTGGAGGCGCTTCGCGTCCAGCTGGAAACCTCGCCGGAGCCGCTGGCGTACGTGACCTCTCTCGACCCCGCCCGCGCGGACGACGCCCAGCCCGTGGAACTTCGCCTGCGCAAGTCCTGGCCGGTGGCGCTTCTGGCGGGCGTGATCGTGGGGCTTTCGTTCGCCTTCCTGATGGATTTCCTGGACACCTCGCTCCGGACCGATTACGACGTCCGGCGCCACCTCGACTGGCCCGTCCTCGCCGTGGTTCCCAAGGTCTCCGAGGCCGAAGTCCTCGGCTTGAGGGCCGTGCCCGCCAGCGCCCTTCCGGAAATCTTCGACACGCTCGCCACCGTGCTTCTGTCCCTCCCGTCCACTCAGCCGCCCCGCGTCTTCCTGGTCACCAGCACCAATCCTCGGGAGGGCAAGACGGCCGCGTCGGTCAACCTGGCCGTCGCCCTGGCCCGCCAGGGGCGGCGGACGCTGCTCCTGGACGGCGATCTGCGCGCCCCCTCGATCCACCGCCTGCTGGCCCTGCCCAACGACGCGGGCGTCAGCGAACTTCTGGCCGGCACGGTCACGCTGGGCGACGCCGGCATCTTCCAGGACGTCCCCGAGGTCCCCAACCTCAAGGTCATCACCAGCGGGGCCAGCCCCGGAAATCCGTACGAGCTTCTGGACGCCGCCCGCGTCGGCGCCCTCATGGCCCCCCTGCGCGACTCCTTCGACGCCGTGGTCCTGGACACGCCGCCGGTCCTGCGCACCGGGGATGCCCTCAAGTTCTCCTCCGCGGCGGACGCGGTGCTTTTCGTCGTCGAATCGGGCCGGACGGACCAGCGGCAGGCCACCTGGGCCAAGCGCCTGCTCGAGAACGTCCAGGCGAAGGTGGCGGGCGTGGTCCTCAACCAGGCGGCCCGCGAGAGCGAGGAGTATTACTACTACTACGGACACCGCAAGGAAACGCGGGCCGTTTAGTACTTCTGCGCCGACTCCTTCAGGCAGTACACGTACCCCGCGGCGTTGGCCACGTAGATGTGATCGTCGGCCGTGTTGGTCAGAATATGCTGGAGGACGCGGGTCGGATAGCGCCCCACGATCTTCCCGCTCTTCTCGTCCATCGCGTAGATTTCGTTCTTGGGGCCCAGGATGTAGATCCGCTCCTTGCCCTTGAAGAGGAACCGCTCCGCGAGGGGCAGCTTCCAGCGGAGGTTGCCGTTGCGCTTCGGGCCGAGCGCCTGGCCGGTCTTGGGGTCGCGATGCAGGGGCAGAATCTCGAACGCGTGAAGCGCCCCGCCCTCGGTGGCCACGTAGACCGTTTCGCCCACGGCCACCGCGGGCGACTTGATCGGCGCCCCGCACTCGTACTTCCAGATGAGACCGCCCGAATTCGCGTCGAGGGCGTAGAAGGCGTTATCCATTCCGCCCACGAAGAGGAACGTCGTCTCCCGCTGGGCCTTGGCCTTGCGCGACTTGTCGTCCCCGGCGGCGGCCGGAGGCGGAGCCATCATCCCCGCGCCCGCGGCGGCGGCCGGAGCGGGCGAAGGGGACGGCGCCACCTCTTCAGGATGACGGTAGACGTGGATGATCGGATCCGCCTTCAGCTCCCGTTCCGTCGCGTACGTCCAGTTGAGGTTCCCGTTTTCGACGTTGTAGGAGTAGACCTTGCCGTCGTGGCAGACGAAGTACAGCGAGGGGGGATAATAGATCGGCCGGTTGAGGACCTGGTTCTCGCGGCTGAAAATCTCCGCCCGGTAGAACGTCTTCTCCAGACCCTTGTTCTCGACATCCAGCGCCCACACGCGCGCCAGGTCCGCGCCCGCGACGAAGACGTAATTCCGGATGGCGTACGGGCGGGCCGAGGGAATGAAGCCCAGGCGGCGCGACCAGACGAGCTTGCCGGACAGGCGATCGACGCAATAGCAGATCTGGCGGGAAATGAAGTAGACGTTGTCGCCGTAGGCCTCCGCCTTCAGAAGCTCCCGCAGGTCCGACCGGCGCTTCTGAAGCTCCTGCGTTTCCTTTCCGGGACCCGTCAGGCGCAGCTGGTCCTCGATCCGCCGGGCCAGAAGCTGCAGCTCCGTCTCCAGCTGCCGCTTGCGCTCCGGCACCCCTTCGGCCACGACCGGAGGCCAGTCCAGCGGGGTGTCCGTCTCCACCGTGAAGATCCACTGAACCCGGCCGGTGAACCGGTCCATGGCCACCACCTGGTTGTCGGGAGTCTCCAGGAACAGCTGGTCCCCCGCCAGGGTCATCCGCACGATGGGCCGGTTGGAAAAGCGGTACTCCCACTCCACATGGCGGAACGGGAGCGAACGGACCTCGTCGAGAACTTCCCTCTCGCCCGGATCGCCCGTGTCCCAAACGACGTCCTGGCGGCCGTCCATTTCGGCGTTGAGCCGCTCTCCGCCGCAGGCGGACAGGGAGGCCAGGAAGATCCCGGCGGCGGCGGCGCGGAGCCGGGCGGCGGGCGTCCTCATGGGGCCTCCTTCCTCTTGAGGTAGTCGGCGAGGTTGACCTTGTGCTTCTTTTCGTATTCGGCGAGCTTCTCGATGCGGGCGATGTCGTCCTGAATCCGGTTGACCAGCTTGAAGATGTAGGGCTTGCCCTTGAGCCGGTCCCGCAGGTCGCCCAGCATGAGCTCCCAGGAGCCGTTGTAGAGCTCGTCCCGCAGCGCCACCAGGGTGCGTTCGTCGGCGGAGAGGGCGGCGGCGAACTTCTCGTGCGGCGATGTCTTGCCGGAGGCCATAGTGAAGGATCGTCCTCCCCGCGCCCGCTCCCTCGGCGGTCGGCAGGATTCTAGGGCCGCTCCCATAGGCTGTCAACAAATTGTCCCCGCGACGCCCCCGGCGGCCTTTCCCCGGGGGGCGGGGACTGCTAAGATAATGGACGAAGGGCGCGGGCCCTCTCCCTGCGTCTTCCGGGAGACTCCGCGCCCCCATTCATGGACGCGCGGCGCAAGGAAATCGAGCACCTCGAATCGGAGATCCGCCGTCTCGAGCAGCAGATCACCCAGGAATGCATCGAGATCGGCCGCCGCGTGGCTTCCCTGGAGCGCCCCTCCGCCCGCCACGAGGAGCTCCTCAAGTACCTTCATTCCGTCGAGGGCCTCCGCCGCTCCATCGACGGTTTCCGCGCCGACGTCGAACGCATCCGAACCCTCTCCCGGCGGATCGAGTCGCTCGCGCGGGAAATCGACGAGAACGCCCGGCGGCGGGATCACCTCCTGCGCGAGCGCCAGACGCGCTTCGTGGAACTCGGGGCGGGGGCCTTCGCCCTCTTCAAGACCCTGCCGGAGCCGGCTCGGGAGCCCTACCGGGCCGTCTTCGAGGAACTTCTGCGGCTCGATCTGGACGTGGAACAGCGGCACGAGGAGCTCAAAGCGCTCGAAGGCGAGGAGGCCTCCAAGGGGTTCTTCGAGCGCCTCAAGCTCAAGGCCCGCAAGGTCGTCCTGCGGGGAGAAATCAGCCGCCTGGACCGGGAGAAGACCGGCGCCTACGAAGTGGCCGGATCCCGCATCGCCGACACGGATTTCTCCCGCTTCGCCGAGGGGCCCCTGCGGCAGCTCTTCGACGCCCTCCAGGAGCGCCGCCGCGAGGCCGAAACCCTGGCCGCCGACAGCGACCGCAAGGTCGAGCAGATCGAAGCCTGCCGCCAGGAGCTCAAGCGCCTGGAGGCCGACGGCCGCCCGGAGGAGCAGATCCGCGACATCGAACGCCGCATCGAGAGCATGACGCGGGAACTGGAGGTGATGTACTGCTGGATCGGCCAGCTCTATCTCGAACGCGACCTCCGGCGGGAGGTGGACGACGCCGCCCTCTCGGCCAAGTACGAGATCGTGGCCGGGCTGCGCGAGTCGATCCGCAAGAAACGCCAGCAGATCGACCGCCTGAAGGCCGAGGCCGAGATCGAGGAGATCCTGCGCCAGGAGAAGGAGAAGCGCGCCCGCCGCCGCCAGCTCGAGGAGGAGATGCGCGTCAAGGAGCGCCAGATCGGGGTGATCGATCTCGAAATCAACATGGGCCTGCGCCGGATCGAGGAACTCAAGCGGGTCCTGGCCGGCGAGGCGCCCTATCTCGACGCGCCGCCGCTTCCGCCGGTTCCGGACCTTTATCCTTCCCCCGCCTCTTCTTCCGGAGACGGCAACACGGCTCAGACCGCGTCCCCGTGACGCGCCAGGTCACGCCTCCCCGTCGGCGCGCCGGACGGCCAGGAACGCCAGGCACAGCGCGAACACGACGACCGCCGCGCCCACCATCCCGGCCGGCGTGGGCAACGCGGGAAGGTCCGCCCCGTAACGGAGCGTCAGAACGAGAACCGCGGCGTTGTTGATCGCGTGGGCCACGATGCCGGCCCACAGGCTCCCGGTGAGCCGGACGACGGTTCCGAAGTAAAGGCCCAAGAGCAGCATGGGCGGGACCTGCACGAGCTTCCAATGGGCGGCGGCGAAGGCGGCCGCCGTGAGCGCGACCGCGCGGACCGCCCCGAACCGGACCGTCAGGCCGCGCAGGAGGATCCCGCGAAAAAGCGTCTCCTCGCTCAGCGGCGAGGCCGCCACGAAAAGCGCCGCGGCGTACACGGTCCCGCGCGCGCCGGCGCGTTCCACGCCGTGCTCGATCCGCCGGCGTTCGACCTCCACGCGCTCGCCCAGACCCAGCGCCCGGAACGCCTCCTCCTGAAGGTCCACCAGCCCCTTGAGAATCCACAGAAGCGCCAGCGACGCCAGGACCACCGCGGCCAGGCGGACCGGATCGATCCGGCGGAAGCCGTTGTCCGCCCAGGGGCGCAGGCCGGTCGCGCGGGCGTAGATCAGGGGAATCGCGAAGAACGCCGCCTGCTGGACCGCCGTGGCCAGATCGGCGGAAAGCCCCGCCCCCGCCAGAAGGGCCGCCAGCGCCATCGCCAGCAACCCCAGAGCCAGGACGCGCGCCGCGTCGACGGCGTCGGGCCGCGCCATCTATTTCTGACCCGGGGCGCCTCCCGGCTTCTTGAGCTCCTCGATGAGCGCCCGGAGCTGCGCCAGGCGGTCCGCCATGAGCTTCTCTTCGAACTCGAGGCTGCGCACCGCGTTGACGCGGGCGACCTCCCCGGCGGCCCGGATCTCCTGGGCCAGCTGCTCGAGGCGCTGCCGGAGTTTCTCCATCTCCTCGAGCTGCCGCTGCACCCGCTGTTCGAGCTTCTGAACGAGGACGTATTCCTCCTTGACGCCCGTCAGCTCCTGCTTGAGCTCGGCCGCCTTGCGCTCATCGTGCGCCAGGAGCTCCGCCCGCACGGTTTCCAGCTCCTGCTTGGAAACCCCGGCGCACCCGGCCGCCGCCGCCGCGATCCCCGCCACCATCCAGCGCTTCATCGCTCCTCCTTGGGCGCCGGCCGAGCCGGCACGTCCTTGGCGCAGCGGAACCCGATCCGCGGCGACCTTTTCGAAGGCAGATACCAGTGCCGGTGCGTCACCCGGGCGTCCCGCTCGGCATCCCCCTCCAGGAGCACCCCGCCCCGGAGAACCCGGTACCGCTCCCCGAAGTGTACATGATCCGCCGTGCCCCAGGGATACTTTCGGAACCAGTCCGCCGTCCATTCGATCGCCCCGCTCCCGAGTCCCTGGATGCCGAGAAAGCTCGGCCCTCCCTCCCGCCGGTACGTCGCGCCCCAGGGATATGCGCGCCGCCCCGCCGGATCGAACCCCGCCGCCCGCTCCCACTCCGCCTCCCGCGGCAGGCGCTTGCCCGCCCAGGCCGCGTAACTGGCCGCGTCCCACCAGTCCACGTCGACGACCGGATCCCCCGGCCGCTCCTGAGGCCACGAATCCGGCACGTGGCTCTTGCCCGCCGGCTCGTCCCGCGGACAGCCGAAGTGGTGCCCCTCCGAGCTTTCCAGCGCTTTCAGAAAAGCCTCATACTCCGCCACGCTCACTTCGCGCGCATCGATGTAGAAAGGCTTCACCTCGACTTCGCCGTCGCCGGGTCCTTCCACGTCCCGTCCGCCCCCCATGCGGAATTTCCCTCCCGGAACGTACACCATCCCCGGCGGCGGCGAAAGGGCCAGCGCCAGCTCCCGCAGCGAGGCTTCGTCCCGGGGAAAGGAGGCGAATCGCGCGTCCGCCGCCTGGTCGAACGCCGCCTTGGCCTCCGCCCAGGCCGCCCGCCGCAGCGCCTGCCGGCCCCGCTCGACGAGCGCGTCGTACTCCTCGCGCAGCCGGCGGGCCGCGGCTTCCGCGGTCCGTTCCACTTCCTCCCGCGCCCGCTTCACCTCGGCTTCGAGCGCCGCCAAGTGGGCTCCCGCCTGCGGAAGCAGCCCCTCGAAGAGCGCCAGCGCCTTCGCCCACTCGCCCCGCGTGCGGGCCACCGTCGCCTCGGCCCAGGTTTCGCAGAACTTCCGGCGGCGCTCCAGGTCGGCCCGCTCGTCCTCTTCGGCGAACGCCAGCGCCCGGCCCCAGTCCGCCGCCGCGCGCGCCCAGTCCCGCCCCTCGTGGGCCTCGGCGGCCCGGCTCCAGCGCCGGAAGGCGGCCCGCCGGTGGAGCCGCTCCAGCCGCTCGTCCCCCGGCAGATACTTCCGCGCGGCCTCGAAATATTCCATCGCCCGCTCGGGATCCGCTTCCGCCTCGCCGCGGCCGAGAAGCTCGTACCCCCGGGCGCGGCGGATCCTGTCCTCGACGTCCTCGGGCGCCCCGAGCGCCCGCGCCTCCTCGAGCCGCGTGTACGCCGTCAGCCATTGGCCCGCCGCGAACGCCTCCAGGCCCTTGCGGAGCGGCTCCTCCCACGCCGGAGGAGGAGCCGGGGGAGGGGGCGGCGGCGGAGGAGGCTCCGGAGCGACGGCCGCTTCGGGCTCCACGCGCGTGGAGCGGACCGCCTGGTGGACGAAATAGCCTCCGGCCGCCACGATCGCCAAGACGCCCGCCAGACTCAGCACCATCGGCCCCGCCCCCGGCCCGCGCGCGGCGGCGGCCGCCGGAGGAGTTCCGGCCGGAAGGGCTTCGCCCCGACCGCCTTTCAGCGTCTGCTCGAAAAGCGACGAACGCTCGTCCGGCTGAACCCCCTCCAGGAGTCCCCGGACCGCCGTCACGAACACCTCCGGCGTGGGAAACCGGTCCTCGGGCTTCTTGGCCAGAAGCTTCAGAATTAGAGCTTCCAGGCGCGGCGGGATCGAGGGGTTGATTTCGCTCGGCGGGCGGGGCGCGCGGTGGACGTGCTGATACATCACCGCCGTGGGACTCTCTCCGGAGAAGGGCGGACGCCCCGTGGCCAGCTCGTAGAGCACCGCGCCCAGGGAGTAAAGGTCGCTGCGGACGTCCACGGCCTCCCCCTGGGCCTGCTCGGGAGACATGTACTTAGCCGTCCCCATGATGACTTCGGACTGCGTGAGATCCGTATCCGGATTCTTGGCCAGCCCGAAATCCATCACCTTGATCTGGCCGTCGCGCGTCACGAGGATGTTGGACGGCTTGATGTCGCGGTGCACGATCCGGTGGCGCCACGCCGCCTGGAGAGCCTTCCCCACGTTGAGGGCGACCTGGAGAATTTCGTCCACCGAGAATTTCTGCCCCCGCTTCAGGCGGGACCCCAGATCCTCCCCCTCCACGTACTCCATCGCGTAGAAGTGGCAGCCGTCCCCCTCCCCCGCCCCGAAGACCTGAACGACATGGGGATCGGTCAGCCGCGCCAGGAGGGCCGCCTCGCGGTGGAAGCGCTTGACGAAATCCGGATTGGCGGTCAGCTCCTGCTTGAGCACCTTGACGGCGGCGGGACGGTCGAGGGAAACCTGGCGACCCCGGTAGACGGCCCCCATGCCGCCCCGTCCCAGGAGGCTGCCGAAGTCGATCTCGAAGTCACCCCAAGTCTTGACGGACATGCCCCTGCTCGCGTTGGGGATGTGCGGCGCCGGGTTTCGGCGTTGCCGGATACCCCCCCTCCTTGTCCGGATTATAAGGGCGCTCCCCGCCGATTCCAAAGGTTAAACGCCGCCCGGGCCGCGCCGGCGGGTCGCCCCCGCCGCAAAGAGCAGTCCTCCCGGAATCGAGACCAGAATCAGGCTGAGCTTGTAGAGCACCGAAAGCGCCACCGCGTAGCCGGGATCCATGCCTCCCAGGCGCCCGAACAGTTCGGCGTAGGCAAGCTCCTGCACCCCCCATCCGCCCACCGAGACGGGCAGCGACGAAACGATGAAAATGATGGGCTCAAAGACGAAGAACTGCCAGAGCGCCGCGTTCTCGATCCGCAGCGCGCGGGCCAGCCCGTACACGATGAGAATCGTGCTCCCTTGCGCCAGCGCCGAAAGCCCCGCGGCCGCCAGGACCAGCCCCCTGCGCTCCTTCACCGACCGGAAAACCCCGTCCAGCTCGCGCAGGACGCCCTCGAGCGGAAGGCGGCGGCGAAGGAATCCCCTCAGCGTCGGGTTGAAATACACCACGTACCCGACGGCCATGGCTCCCGCCAGGCCGTAGATCCACCACCCCACCGCCGATTCCGCAAACCTTCCCAGAAAGGGCGTCAGGCATGCGGCGGCCAGGAGCACCATGACCCCGAACCCGATCAGACGGTCCAGAAGCACCGTCCCCACCACCGCCGCCTTGCGGTCTTCTCCGGAAGCCACGAGCATCATCTTCGTCAGATCCCCGCCCACCGATCCGGGCAGGAAGTTGTTGAAAAAGAAGCCCGCGTAGGTCACCAGAAACGTCCGCCCCGGCCCGACCTCGAAACCGTGCGCCCGAAGAAGAATCCACCAGCGCAGAGCCAGGAAGACAAGCGGGACCAGAAGCGCCGCGAGCATCGCGGCGAACAGGCGCTTGTCGGCGAGCCGGAAAAGCGAGAAGAAGCCGGGACGCAGGACGCGGACTTCGGCCGCCGCGCGCTCGTGCACGCGGCCGTCCGATCCGACGACGCGGACGCGGTCGCCCTCCACGCGCACGTCGCGCGCCCGATCGGGAATCCACGATCCGTCGTCCGCCCGGACGGCGATCTGATCGCGGAAGTCGATCCACCGCCCGACGACGACCAAGGCGGCGGCCGTAACGGCCAGACGCAGGACGCCCACCGCCCGGCGGCGCGCGCTAGGGGACACCCCGCACCCTCGTGCGGGCGTCCCAGACGCCGCGCATCTCCGCCCCGTAGCGATCCAGCAGCGCCTTCGCGAACGCGACGGGATCCACGCCCAGGTCCCGCAGCGCCCGCGTTTCCACCCCCACGCCGGTCGCGCGCTCGACGTTGACGCCGAAATGGATCTTCGAAGACACCGGCGTGAGCGTGGCAATCGAGACGGAAAGCTTCCCCGGACCGAAGAAAAGGTCGTCTCCGTCGCGGCGCACCTCCGGCCCCAGCAGATCCCGCGCCAGAGCCGCAAGGAGGCGCTGCCGGAGCACCGCCTTCTCGAGATCCCGGTCGAAGTGCTCCACGATGAAGTGCAGCATGAGAGGACCGGCGATCCGGGACCGCGCCCGGACGTCCTCGAGGTCCACCATGTGCTCCGGCCGCACCTCGCACGCGCCCAGGAAAGACACGATCGAATCCCCCTGAATGCCGAACGTGCGGTACGCCCAGAGGGAATGAATCTGCGATCCGTCGTAGTCGATCCGGTCCGGAAGGAATTTCGCTTCGATCACGGCAGCGCCTCGAGCCAGGCCTGGCGCGACGGCGGTACGTCCTGCCTTCCGGTAATCTCCTGGAGGCGAAGGTGGGCCATGAGGGACACGCTCGGATCCCGATCCCCCACCGCTTCGGCGAGCGCCCGGCGCACGTCGGGCCGGGCGCCGAAGGCGGCCAGCGCCTTGGCCGCCGTGCGGCGCACCGTGGGATCGGCATCCGTCCGAAGCGTTTCCAGAAGCGCCGGAACCGCTTCCTCGTTCCCGAGCCGTGCCGCCGTCAGGGCCGCGTACTGCCGCACCATGGGATGCGCGGCCTTGAGTTTCGGGACGACGTGCTGCACGAACTCCCGCCGGCCGATGTCCCCCAACGCTTCCAGGGCGCCGACGACGACAAGGAAGTGCGGATCCTCCAGGCGGCGGACGATCTCCGCCACGGACGCCGCTTCCGGGGTTTGGGCCAGCTCTCGAACCGCCAGGTAACGCTCGTACGGCTCCCGGCTGGCCAGATCCGCCTCGGGACCCGCGCACGCCGCCAGAAGAGCAAAGACCCACGCGGTTCCCAACCCCCGGCGAGCGTTCATGTCCGAACCTTGTGCATCCGACGGGCGGTCCCAGGAGCGTCCCCGCGGCCTTGCGTCCTCCTTCCGGAAGCCATTATAAGTCCGGCCGGTGTCCGCGCAACGCTCCCGGGATCAGCGCCTCCGCAGCATCCACTGGCGGGCCGCCTCGGCGATCGCCAGAGCCAGACGCTGCCGGACGGAGGCCCGCGCCAGCTCCCGCTCCGCGGCCGGATTGGAGACGAACTCCAGCTCCACAAGGACGGCCGGGCAGCGCGTCCCCTTGAGGACCCGAAGGTTATGGTCGTCCTTGATCCCCCGGTTCTCGCTCGACCACACCGCCGCCAGCTCGCCCAGGACAAGCTCGGCCATCTGACGGCTGGCCGCTCCGCGGGCGTCCCGCGAGAGGGGTACCCAGACCTCGAATCCGCGGACCGAGGCGTTCCCCACGCCGTTGGCGTGCACGGAGATGAAAAGGTCCGCGCGGCTCCGGTTGACGATGTTGACCCGCGCGGCAAGATCCTCGTCGATGTCCGTGGAAAAGTGCCGATCGTCCGTGCGGGTCATGACGACGCTGGCGCCCCAGGACTCCAGGAGGCGCTGGAGCTCGAGAGCCACGTCCAGGTTGATGTCCTTCTCCAGCAGGAAGCGGCCCTTGTACCCCGTATGGATTCCTCCGTGGCCTGCATCGATGACGATCGTGCAGGGCGGAAGGCGGCGCGCCTCGACGCGGGGGGCGGCCGGCGGGGCGGGAGCCGGTGGAACGGCGGCGGCCGGCGGAAGCTCGCCCGCTCCGTGTTTCTCGACGAGCGCCACGATCTCCGGCGGGACGCGCACGCGCCCTCCCTCGAGCGTCACCGGAGCCGAAAGCCGGGTCAGGCGCCCATTGATGACGGCCGTGTCGAAGCCGGGGACAAACGCCACCACCAGCTTGGGGGCGCGCAAGGTGTGTCGCCCCGTCGCGGCGTCGCACGTCCACTCGAAGACCCAGTGACGCCGGAGATCTTCGAGATCGCCCCCGCCCGACAGAGCGGCCAAGAGCAGAAGCCAGGTCACGTCCCTCCCCCTCTCCTCAAACCGTTCGAACGTCCGAACGGCCGGTCCTCAGTCCTTCTTCAGGGCTTCGTCCTTCGAGGCGGCCCGGATCGAGAAAGCATCCTGAGCGCCTCCCTCCCGGACGAGACTTCCATCCGCGCCATGATAGTACGTTCTCAAGCGACCCCGGTCCCTCCGGACCAGAACCGGATGCACTTCCGAACGGCGGCCGTCCAGATCCAGCGCGTCCAGGGTGCCGACCTCCACGACCTCCACGTCCGCCTCATCCGTAAACGGCGAGAGGGTCCGCAGCAGGTACTTGCCCGGTCCCGCCCGCACCAGCAGGGCCCGCGCCACGTCGGCCACGTCCCCGAGGCAGGTCCCCTCCTCCACGGCGAAGCTCTTCTCCTCCTTGAATCCGTTCAGGTCCCGAGAGGCGGAAACCCGGCCGTTTTCGAGCGACGCGGAGACCCGAAATTGCCAGCGCTCTCCTTTGGGTCCCACCTTCGTCTGCTCGACCTCCAGGCGCTGGGAGCGAAAACCCGGCGCGAAGGACGCGCGCACCAGGGTCTGGTCCCGGCCGCCCTCGCCGAAATCGTTGAGGGTTTCCGCCTCCAGAGCGAACCCGCCCTCGGACTCCGAGAGCCGGACGCGCTGGCGCCCGGTGCGGGCCCGGCCGAGGTGAATCGTGAACCAGCGCTCGCCCAGAAGGTCCTGGGGAATCCGCGCGGACCCCAAGACCTCCCGGCCGCGCTCCTCCGCGGCGCGCTCGGCCGGCCCGGGCGCCCAGGGGCGGATCTCGAAGGTCGCCAGCGAAGCTTCCGCCCGGGAGCGGTAGCGCGAGGCGGCCTCCCCCGGCATGGAAACGTCCAGCAGGTACCATTCGATGTTCGTGCGATGGACGATCGTCTTGATCTGGAGCGTGTCGGCGAACGTAAAGGCGATCCGGTGGGCCGGGCGGCCGGCCAGCGTGAGCGGACGGTCTTCTTCGATCTTGGCCCCCGGGTACTCCCGGCCGATGTACTGCCGGGCCTGTTCGACGAAGGAGGGCAGCGGCGTGGGCGCGAAGGGTTGATAGAGATGGCTGAGGGTAAGCTCGACCGGAGGCTTCAAAGCCTCGGGAGCCGTGAAGCGGGCCACGAAGGGGCCCTTTCCCTCCCGGCGCGTCCAGCCGGCCGGAGGGCGGATCGCCATCTCGTGCTCCTCGCTGTGGAAGGGCGGACCGAGATCCTGGCCGAGCAGGAAAAGAAGGGTCCCCCAGGCTCTCCACATGGCGTTCATGCATAGTCTGGCCCATGGGACCGACCTTGTCAAGGAACGCTCCGGCCCGCGGAATGAAACTCGAAGGGCCCCCCGGACGTTTCATCTACCGAATATGATGACCATTGCTCTGGCGGTGCTTGCGATGCTTCAGGACAAGGGAGCGCCGGCGCCGGACTTCTCCGCGCCCAACCAGGACGGCAAGGTGATCCGCTTCGCCGACTTCAAGGGCAAGAAGAACGTCCTCTTGGCCTTCTACCCCAAGGACAACACCCCCGGCTGAACCCGCGAAGTGCAGATGTTGCGGGACAACATCAAGAAGTTCGAGGCGAAGAATTGCGTCGTCCTCGGCGTCTCCATGGATCCTGCGGAATCGCACAAGAAATTCTGCACCGAGCAGAAGCTTCCCTTCGACCTCCTGGCCGACACGAACAAATCGATCCACAAGGCCTTCGGATTCGAGAAGATGGTCCGCGCGACGTTCCTGATCGACAAGAAGGGCACGGTGGTGTACGCAAACCGGTCCTTCCAGCTCAAGGACGAGGTCTGGCAGGATCTCTTCAAGGCGGTTGAGGCGCTGCCGGACTAAGCGCTCACTTCATCGCGCGGCCCGCCTTCCGGGCCAGGTCCCGAACGGCCTCCACGAGCACGTCTTCGACCCGAGGCGAGAAAATCCCCGGCGTCCCGTAATACGCCCCCCGGGTTTCGTACCCTCCTTCCTCCAGCACCCGGGCGGAAGGAACATACCCGAAGACGTCGTTGCAGTACGCCGCCACCCAGAGCCCCAGCGGTCCCAGCGTCCGCTCCAAGCGCAGCGCGTAGTCCACGACCACCTCCCCCGAAAGGGCCACGAGCGTCAGGTCCGGCCCGAATTGCCAGACGGCTGTAGGTGCCGGGTAGTGATCCGGGAGCTTTTCGCCCCTTTCGAGGATCTGGAGCTGCCGCCGGAAGACCTCGCGCTGATATCCGGGACCCGATTGCGCCGCCTTCCGGAGCTCCTCGGCCGGGCGGGTCGGCTCGAAGGGAAGCGGAACCCGGGCGAACTCGGCCCGCAGCGGACCCCGGATCGGTTGGAGCCGTCCCGACAGGACGCGACCGACCTCCCGGCCCAGCGTGGCGCCGTGCTCCCGCGCCAGGTCCAGCGTGCCCCGGGGGTAGGGATTCGCGTCGCCGCCGCAACCGGCCATGAACATCGCCTGCGCGCCCGGATGGGCGGCTTCGAGATGCTCCTGGGCGTATCCCGCGTAATCCCCGCTGATCTCGTAGATCTGCCCGGTGGCCGTCGTGCAGTGGCAGGCGCACTGGAAAAGAACCGCCCGGAGTTTGCCGGACGGATCGTCCACCCGCAGGACCGGAACGCTGCGGTCCACGGGCCCCCGCGGATTGACGCCCAGAACCACGCCGCGCGCGGTGAATTCGCGCCGATTGACCGGGAAAGAAACCATCCCCCATCCCCACGACAGGCGCGCGGGCTGGAGCTTCCCCAGCGCCTCGACGGTCAGCTCGACGAGACGATCCTGAAGCTTCCGCGTATAGGCCGCGGTCCGGGCGCGGTCTTCTTCCGATCCCGGCCCGCCGATCGATGGATCCGTGCCGAGCGTCGGACCCGTATGCGTGTGGGACGCCGCCAGGAGAATTCGGGCGCGAGGCAGGCCCGTCTTCTCCATGATCCTCTCGAAGATGGGATCCCCCACGGGAGCGGGGAAGCCGATGACGTCCGCCGTCAGGAGAACGGCCCTCCCGCCCTGCGCGTCCTCGAACGCCATGGCCTTGGCGTAGAGGTGGCCCGCGACTCCCTCGGAAGGCTTGTTGCGGGACGCGTACCCCGCCATGAAAACCGGTTCCTCCGGCGTGATGCGGGCCGAAGCCAGACCGATCTTCCATTCCGCGTCGCCGGCCGCCTGCGGGGCGAGCGCCAGGATCCCGAGCAGCGCGTAGAGCATAACCCCTCCCTGCGTCGAAAGTCCTCCCGCCCCCCTTATTGATACGCCCCCGGCCGATCAGCCGGGAAGGAAGCGGTCGAGGATCGCCAGGAGCGCCGCCACCGGCGCGCACAGCACGCGCTGAGCCTCCGGAGACGCGTGGCGGAACGCGAACCGCGTCATGGCCAGGTCCGCCTGGAGAAACTCCTTCACGGTCGCCAGCGCCCGCACCCAAAGGGGTGTATCGGAATCCGGACGATTCACGGCGGTCCGACCTCCTAAGAGAGAGGCGGATTCTTGCAGGCGCCGGCCGTGAATTCAAGGGGCCGTAAGGCGGATCAGAAGTTATCCGCGTCGCGGTACGCCTGGATGAGCGCCAACTCGCCCTCTTTGCCGTCGAGCGACTTGCCGTGCTCCATGCCCACGAGGCCTTTGTACCCCTTCTGGTAGATGTGCCGGAAGACGTTCCGGTAGTTCACTTCGCCGGTGCCGGGCTCCTTGCGGCCGGGGGTATCGCCCGTCTGGATGTAGCCGATCTCGTCGAAGCACTGGTCGAAGTTCCGGATGAGCCGCCCTTCGCTGATCTGCGTGTGATAGAGGTCGAAGAGCATCTTGCACGAGGGGCTCCGGACGGCCTTGACGAGCGCGTACATCTCGTGGTTCTGCCAGATGAAGAAACCGGGATGATTCTCGAGGATGTTGAGCGGCTCGAAGACCATGACCAGCCCATGGGGCTCCAGAATCTCCGCGGCGCGCCGCAGGCAGTCCAGAACATTGGCGAACTGATAGCCGCGCGCCAGGCGCGGGTCGGCGTTGCCGACGAGCGAGGTCATCCACTTGGCTCCGCAGCGCTTGGCGACGTCGATCGATTCGCGGACCTCGGCGAGGAAGGCGTCACGGTCTTCCGGCTTGCCCGTAGTCAGCGCCCCGCCGCCCTTGAAACCGGTCTTCCCGTTCATGACGAAGATGCCCATCGTCATGTTGTGGCGGGCCAGCTCGGCGCCGATCTTTTCCTGCATCTCGGGGGGGCGGCCTTTCATGCCGTTGTCTTCCATGGCGGTGAAGCCCTGATCGGCCGCGAACTTGATTTCGTCCAGGACGCCGCCGGGAGCATGGTGGCGGAACTGGCCGGCGTCGAAGGCGTACCGCAGCTTGAAAGGTTTGCGCTCCTGGGCGCGCGCTTCGGGAACTCCGAAAAGGGCGCCGGCGGCCAGGGCGGCGCTTCCGGCCAGCATCTCGCGTCGGTTCATGGCATCGCTCCTTTCCGTACGCCCGGCGTGGTCCGGGATCCGGCTACTATACGGCCTGCCGGCGCGTCCCGGGAACGATTATCGAGCGCCGGGGAGAGGGGGGCCTGCGCTTCCGGGACCCGCTTCCCTCCCCCAGCCCGACCGCAGGACCAGCTCCCGCACGCGGGTCCGGATTTCCTCGCGGATCTCGCGGACGCGCTCGGGCGGCTGTCCCTTCGGGTCCGGCAGGGGCCAGTCCTCGCGGCGCAGGCCCGGAACGGCCGGGCAGGCCTCGCCGCAGCCCAGGGTCACCAGGAGATGAGCCTCACGGGCGAGCTCGGGAGTGAGTTTCTGCGGCCGGGCGCCGGAGAGATCGATGCCGACCTCCTTCATGGCGTCGACCACTTCGGGATGGACGCGAAGCCCGGGCTCGGTCCCGGCCGAAAGCCCTACCGCCTTGGCGGGATCGGCCAGGGCGTTGAGAAAAGCCGCGGCCATTTGGGAACGCCCGGCGTTGTGGACGCAGGCGAAGAGAACGCGCACCGTCATGATGGGCCCCCTCTCGAAGACCGGTGGCGCGCACCGGGCAGGCGATGTTCCCGGGCGCCGCGAGAAAACGTCGCGGGGCGGAATGGTGGACCCGGGCGGAATCGAACCGCCGTCCCAAGGCGAATCGGCGACCGCTGTCCTACGCGCGTAGTCGACCTTTGATCTCGCCCTCCGGACTCCGATCGACGGGATTCCGTCGGGCCTCCCGGCGATGAACCGTCTCGCCTTCGCGCCCCGCCGGGGAAACGCGTCGGCATAGCCCACCCGTTAACGTCCTCCCGAGCCCCCTTCCCGTGCGGCAAGCCGCGCGGAAAAGGTCGTGGGCGATGGCCCGGGCGACGTGGCTAGCGGTTACGCAGCCAGAGCATATGCCGGTTCGGCATTTGTAGTGTGCGCTCGTTTTTTTACGAGGCCAACGAGCACCCTCGGCGCGCTGCAAGCCGCCTCCTCAACCCGGTCGAAACCAGTTCGGGCCCCCGATGTCACAGAGCGGAGCGCCGCGCGCGCGGCGCCGGCGGGTCACCTCATCATCCGCCGCTGGAGGACGCGCTTGGCCTCGCGCTCCCGGATCGCCTGGCGCTTGTCGTATTGCTTCTTGCCGCGCGCCAGTCCGATCTCCAGCTTGGCGTACCCGTCCTTAAAATACAACGCCAGCGGCACCAGGGTCAATCCCTTCTCCTGCGTCTTGCCGATCAGGCGCTGAATCTCCCGGCGATGAAGCAGAAGCTTGCGCGGCCGCCGCGGCTCGTGATTGTTGTACGGACCCGCCTGCGGATAGGGCGAGACGTCCATCCCCACGACCCAGACTTCGTCCCCGCGCACCTTGCCGTAGGCCTCCTGGATCGAAACTTTGCCGTCCCGGATCGATTTGACTTCCGACCCCTTCAGGACCAGCCCCGCCTCCAGGCGCTCCAGGATTTCGTAGTTGAAAAAGGCCTTCTTGTTGCGCTGAACGACTTTTACTTTTGCTTCCTCCGCCATGGGAACCCCATTATACTCGCGCCCGAAGCCCCATGCATCAGTTCCCTCGAGGCTCCGGGTGGATCGAGGTCATCTCCGGCTCCATGTTCGCCGGCAAGACCCAGGAGCTCATCCGGCGCCTGCGGCTGGCCGCCCTGGCCCGCCAGAAAGTTCAGGTCTTCAAGCACAAGCTCGACGCCCGCTACGCCCGCGAATACCTCGTCTCCCACGACCAGCTCCGCGTGCCGTCCGTGCCCGTCCACCGCGCCGAACAGATCGCCGAGCGCCTGCGGCCGGACACGCAGGTCGTCGGCATCGACGAGGCGCACTTTTTCGACGGAAAGATCGTCGGCGTCTGCCAGCGCCTGGCCGATCAGGGGCGCCGCGTCATCGTGGCGGGGCTCGACCAGGACTACCGCGGCAAACCTTTCGAATCGATGGCCCGCCTCATGGCCGTGGCGGAGTACGTCACCAAGAATCAAGCCATCTGCATGAGGTGCGGCGGCCCGGCCGGCCGCAGCGTCCGCGTCTCCGAGGGCCGCCGCCGCATCGACGTGGGCCACGCGGACAAGTACGAAGCGCGCTGCCGCCGCTGCGCGGCCGCCCCCTGAGGCCCTACCGCGCCCCGAACGCCTCCCCCACGCGCTCCGACAGAAACCGGAGAAATTCCTCGTCCGTCCGCCCCGGAAACCGCGTGAAGGCGTGCCCCAGGTGAGGAAACCGGCGCACTTCGATCCCGTCCGGCCGCGCCCGCTCGAGAAGCTCGGCGTGCGCCGGAGGCACGATCTCGTCCTTGAGGCCCTGCAGGATCACCACCGGCGCCCGCACCCGCTCCAGCGCTTCGACCGGATCCGCGCGGAAGCGGTCCCGCATCCAGCCCACGAACGTCCGGCGCTCCTCCAGGACGAGATAATCCTCCTCCGATCGACGGATCGCGTCGAAGGTCCGCGCCTCCTTGGCCAGAATCGCCGCCGCCGCGTCCTCCCGCGCCCCCTGTTCCCGAAGCGTCCGCTCCAGGGCTTCGAGAAGCAGCCGGTCGAGCGTCCGGCCCGGAGCCGCCAGAAGGAAAACCGCCCGGACGTCGCCCGAGCGCGCCGCCAGCATCGAGGCCAGAAGCCCTCCCTCCCCGTGACCCAGAAGCGCGATCCCCGCCGCATCCGGCCGCGACCGCAGGTACGCCGCGGCCGCCTCGGCGTCGGAGAGCAGATCGGCCAGCCGCGCCGTCGCGAAATCCCCGCCCGTCCTCCCGCAGCCGCGGTCGTCGAAACGAAGCGACGCGACGCCCGCGGAGGCCAGCGCGTAGGCCACGGCCCGGTAGAGCGTGGTGTCCGCCTCCGCCGCGGGGAATCCCGCCGCTTCCGGCCCGCCGGGAGCCCGCCCGTCCCGATCGTGCGGACCGGCATCCGAAAGAATAAGCACGGCGGGCGCCGCTCCCGCCCCCCTGGGACGCGTCCACGCCCCGGCGATGCGAAGCGGACCGTTCGAAAAGGCGACCTCGACCTCCTCGACCCCTTCGGGTTTCCGGGGTCCCCGGACCAGCTCCTCGGGAACGAATCCCTCGAAGCCCTCGAGTTCCGCCAGGATCCCCGTCAGCGGGCTCCAGGCGCGGACCATGCGGCGCTCGGCGTCGAGGTGGGCGGTGACCGTCAGCGGCCCCATCGTCAGGCGGATCTCGCGGACGCGAAGGGTGCGGCCCCCGGGACCCGCCAGCGTCGTCTCTCCGCGCTCGTCGATCTCCGCTTCCAGATCCTGTCCGGCCGGAGGGCTGAACACCTTGACGGTCCGGCGCCCGCCGGGATGGCGCCGCAGAAGAGGAAGGAGCTGGGCGTGAACCCCCGCGTCCAGAAGAAACGCCGCCGCGCTGCGGACCGGCCGGCGCCCTTCCATGGAAACCGTGCCGCGTTCCCACTCGATCTTGAACCGCCGCTCGTCCGCGCCCGACTTATGAAACGCGGCGTACAGCCGGGGCGCAAAGGAGGCGTCCATCGTCAGCACGGTGTCGGAAGCGAACGCCTGGACGCGGCCCTGGACCTCGACTTCGGTGCGGACCCGGGAGAAGAGAACGACAGCGCCGCTTTCGAACTCCTCGAGCCGGTACTCCTCGACCCCCGCCTCCCGGCCGTAGCAGGACAGCCGGTACTTCCCCCGCTCCTCCCCGGCGCCGGAAAGCGCGAGGAGGAAAAGAGCGCCGATCCCCCTCATACCTGTATGTTAGTCCTCCTCCGGCCCCGGCTCAACCACCCTCCCCCAAGAAATTCGGCCGGGCGCGGCCGGACCCTTGACGGCGCTTCCGACAATTTCTTTGTTCCGCGGGCGATCTATGGTAGGTTTCCGCCCATGACCGTATTCCTGCACGAGCGCCGCCGCCGCGCCTCCGAAATCCTCGTCTCGATCCGCGCCATCGGCTGCAACCTCGAGAAACCGTTCAAGCTGACGTCCGGATGGGCCAGCCCGGTCTACGTCGACTGTCGAAAGATCATCTCGTTCGTCCCCGAACGCCGGGAAATCGTCTCCCTGATGGCGGAGGCGGTGCGGGGCGAGGCGTTCGACGTCGTGGCCGGCGGCGAGACGGCCGGCATTCCCTACGGGGCGTGGATCGCCGAAGCGCTCTCGCTTCCCTTCGTCTACGTGCGCAAAAAGCCCAAGGACGTGGGCAAGACCCAGCAGATCGAAGGACATCTCCCGGCCGGGCGGCGCGTTCTTCTCGTGGAAGATCTCGCCACGGACGGCGCCAGCAAGGTGAACTTCCTTCAGGCGCTGCGCGGGGCGGGGGCCCGGTGCGAGCACTCGTCGGTCGTTTTTTTCTACGGCATCTTTCCGCGGGCCCCGCAGATCCTCAAGGACGCCGGCGTCGCCCTCCATGCGCTGACGGACTGGCGCACCACGATCGACGTGGCGGAGGCGACCGGCTACTTCACGCCGGAACAGGTCCGGGAAATCCGCAAGTTCCTGGAGAACCCCGAAGCCTGGTCCCGGGCGCACGGGGGCGCGTAGCATCACTTCCGGCGGCGCGCCCGCAATTCCAGCCGCAGCGGCACCTCGTGGAAAGGAAGAAACTGCCGCATCTTGTCCTCGAGGTAACGCACATAGTCCGGCGCGAAGGCCGCCGGATCGTTGACGAAGACCACGAACCGCGGAGGACGGCCTGCCTTCTGGGTCGCGTAATAGATGCGCGCGATCCGTCCCCTCCGGCCCGACGGGGTTCGGGCCTCCACCGCCGCGCGCAGCGCCCGGTTGAGCTCGGGCGTCGAGACGCGGGCCCCCGCCTGCGCATGGAGCTCCACGCAGAGGTCCACCACCTCCCACACGCGCTCCCCCGTGCGGGCGGAGATCATGGTGATCGGCGCGTACCGCAGCAGCGGCAGCGCCCGCGTCAGGTACCGCGCGAACTCCTCGGGCTGCCGCCCCTCCGGAACAAGGTCGTACTTGTTCAGGACGAGCGCGCAGGGCTTCTTTTCCTCCTCGATCGCCGCCGCGATCCGCTTGTCCACCTCCGTGACCTTCTCCAGGATGTCGAACATGAAGACGACCACGTCGGCCCGCCGGAGGGCTTCCTCCGTGCGCACCCGGCTGAAAAGCTCCACGGAGCTTTCCAACTTCTGCTTCTTGCGCAGCCCCGCCGTGTCCACGATCACGAAGCGGCGCCCGTCCCGCTCGATCACGACGTCCACGGCGTCGCGCGTCGTGCCGGGCTTTTCGCTGACGATCACGCGCTCCTCGCCGGCCAGGGCGTTGACGAAGGTGGACTTGCCCACGTTGCGCTTGCCCACGACGGCGATGGCGATCCCCCGCGCGGGCACCGGCGCGGGCGGCAGGGCCTCGACGATCCGGTCGAGCAGGTCGCGGATATTGCGCCGATGGACGGCCGCCGCCGGGAACGGGTCCCCGAATCCCAGCTCGAAGAACTCCGCCGCGGCCCCCTCCAGCCCCGGGTGGTCCGCCTTGTTGGCGACCAGAAGCACCTTCTTGCCCCGGAACCGCTCCGCGATCCGGCGGTCGAGCGCGGTCACCCCCGCCTGGACGTCCGCCACGAAAAGCACGAGCTCCGCGTCCGCCACCGCCCGCTCGATCTGGCGCTCGACTTCTTCATAGAACTCGTCCCCGGGACGAAGCCCAATCCCCCCCGTGTCCACCAGCTCGAACGCCTTCCCCTTGTGCGCGACCACGGCGCTCACACGGTCGATCGTCGTCCCCGGCGTGGGGTCCACGATCGAAAGCCGCCGGCCCGCCAGAGCGTTCAGGAGAGAGGACTTCCCCACGTTCTGGCGGCCGACGATGGCGACGACGGGCAGCTTCTCCATAAGGAGCGCGGAAATTGTAGATGACGCGGCCCCCGGAGGGAACACCCGACGAAGGCGTTGCGGAATAAAATCTCCAGGGTTAGACTGTCGGCGTCCAAAGATTCAGGATCCATGAGCTGCCTCACGGTCGTCGCCGCCTGGGTTTCGCTCCTGGCGCCTCCTTCGCCCCAGGTGCGCCCCTTGCCGGTCGAAGAAATGGCGCGGGAGGCCGCCGTCGCGGGAGTGGCCACGGTTCAGAGCTCGCGCAGCCGGCACGATCCTCGAACCGGATTCATCTACACGGATCATTCCCTCAGATTCGAGGAGATCTGGAAAGGGTCCCCCGGGAGCCCTTTCCTCCTGACCCAGGCGGGCGGACAGGTGGGCGACCTGCGCGCCGCCGTCGCCGGCCATCATTTCACCTTCCGGCCCGGCGAGAGGATCGTCATCTTCGCCACGCTCTCCCACTTGGGCCATTACACGCTGATCGGAATCCGGCAGGGCCTGTACCGAATCGAAGAGGAAAAACCCAATCCCCGCGTGCGCCGGGACACGGAAGCCCGGAGCTCCATGACGCTGGCCGAGCTGCGCGAGGCGGTGGCCCGGGCGCTCGGGAAGCCTCTCCACAACGCTCCGGAACCGGCCGCCTCGATGTCCCCGCGCCCTTCGGGACCGCCGGCTCCGCCCGCTCCCGAAACCGCGCCCGCCTCCCCGGCCCCCGCGGCGGAACCCCGGACTCCCCCATCCTCATCGGCCTCAAACTCCTGGACGACCGCGCTCGCGGCCGCGGCCGTCCTTCTGGCGGCGGGGGCCGCCCTCGTCCTGGGATTCCGAAAACGGAGCACAAAATAGAACTCGGAGCCGTCCTAAGCGTAGGGAGGGATCATGCGAGGGCGATACGGAGCGGGACGATCCATCCTTCGATGGGTCTGGATTGCGGCCCTGGGTCTGGGGCCTTGGGCGCTCCCTTCCGCCACTTCGGCTTACCTTGAGATCATCCAAGGATCGAGCCTGGTGCGTTGGAAGACGGGTTCGCCCTCGACCCTCTGGAACGACACCGCCCAGACCTTGAGCTGGTCCTTCAACAGCATCAATTTTCCCCAATCGAACTGGCCTTCGATCGAACAGACCGGCGCCGCTCTCCAGAGCGCCTTTCAAAGCTACGAGGACGTGACGGGGTCTTCCATCCGCTTCAACCGGCTTCCGAACACGTCCGGAACCCCCGCCTCCAACGACGGGAAACTCGAGATCGCCTTCGCGCCGAACTCGTTGAGCGACTACTACGGGAACAACATCAGCGGAGCTTATGCGGTCACCTACATGTTGTGGAATATCAGCGGCGCCATGCTGGATGCCGACATCGTCTTCAACGGCGACCCCTCGGATTTCACCTGGTCCACGGCCGATCTTGCCGTTTCGACCACGACGGCCGACGTGGAAGTCACGATGCTTCACGAAGGCCTCCACGCCGTGGGCGGCGGCCACCCCGTCTACTTCTTCGCCGCCGTCTGGCCGACCGGCCGGTTCCCCGAACGGCCTCTGAACGACCGCTGCCTCTCCCCGGACGACCGCATTCTCCTGAGACTCCTCTATCCGGGATCCCCGGCTCTCGGCACGATCAACGGTCAGGTGAATTTCTCGGGGAGCGGGGGAGGGGTCGACCGCGCCATCGTCGTGGCCACGGATGCGAACGGGGTTCCACAGGCCACCCGGGTCACGGACTCCTCCGGCGCCTACTCGATCCAGGTTCCCGCGGGAACCTATTCCCTGACCGCCCACCATCATCGGAACAGCATGTACGGCCCGTCGGATATCGACTTCAGCGGAGCCTCGAACTTCACGACCGCGACGACGGTCAGCGGGGTCAACGTCACTTCCGGGGGAACCTCCACGGCGGCCACGATCGTCGCGACTTCCGGAACGCCGGTCATGGAGCTCACGGGGATCACGACCCTGCCGAACCCTCTTGAAAGCCAGGTTCAGTTCCTCTCCCCTGGATTCTCCGGGACGCTCCGGGTCCGCATTACGGGCGTCGCGCTGGCCACGAGCGATATCTCCTCGGTCGACCTGGGCCCTGGAATCACCGTCGCCGCGGTCAGCACCTCCACATCGGGAACCACGACCTTCCTCAATATCACCATCGCCGTCGCCTCCAACGCGTTCCCCGGACCCCGCACGCTTTCCATCACGCGCACGAACGGGGAGCGCGCGCTCTGGCCGGCGGCGGTCATGGTGCTCGAGGCGGGAACGCTGTCGCTCTCGGCGGGCCCCGACAACCCGGGCGCGGTTTCCGCCGCGCCGGGATCGACCGATGTGCCGCTTCTCCAGGTGCAGCTCCAGGCCGGAGCCGCCGAAGACGTGCGCCTCCGCCGCCTCCAGTTCACGATCACCGGCTCCGGACCTGCGCTCCCGGACGTCCGCCTGTGGAAGGTCGAATCCACCAACGTCCGCGTCTTCAGCGGAGCCGCCTACGCCAATAACCCCGTCTCGGAGACGAAACCGGCGACCCCGGCCGCCACCGTGGTCTTCGACCACGTGGCCTTGACCGCCCCGGCCGGCGGAACCCTGACGCTGCTTCTGACGGCGAATATGCCTTCGTCGGGCACCGGAAGCTATTCGGCCTCCCTGGCGGCCTCGGACATCACCGCCCACGGCATGTTTTACGGTGACGTGATCACCGTGACCGGAGGACCCGTGGCGGGCGGGCCCGTCGCCCTTGGGGCCATCGCCGTCTCGGGCCTGGGCCAGTTCCGCACGACCGCCGGAACCGCGATTCCCGTAGGAGGCTATACCCCGGAAACGCAGGTGACGATCCGGGGCACCGTCACCGCGCAAAGCGGAACCGTCGGACTTGAAGTCGAAGTCAAGCCCCTGGGATCGAGCTTCACCGGAACCGGGACGGTGTCCAGCACGGTCACGTTCCCCAGCGGAACCGAAATCAGCGTCGACGTCACCGGTCTTTCGAACCTCACGGCGTATCATTGGAGAGCCCGGGCCCTGAGCAGCACCTTGTCCCCCTCCGCGTGGGTCAGCTTCGGCGGAAACGCCGAGAGCGAACGGGATTTCTCGGTCGACACGGGAACCACCGCCCCCCCGACCGCGCTCGGTCAGTCGGAACCCGACGGCTCTCCGTCGATCCCCGTGGGCGGAACCGCCCGCGGAGGAATCCGGCTCTCGGCGACGAACGGCGCCAATTCCGACGGCCAGCAGGTCCGCCTGGAGATCGAAGTCCGCCCCGCGGGCGCGCCCTTCACGAACACGCCGACCCTCGTCAGCCCGTTCGTTCCCGGCGGCACGGCCGGGTCGGAGACCTTCTCGGGTCCCTTAGGGGACTATCATTGGCAGGCCCGCACCGTGGCCTTCTTCGGGTCCGAGTCCTCCTGGGTGGCTTTTGACCCGGCGCCCGTCCATTTCCGTCTGGAGCCGGTCGAATCCATCGAGGCCTCGGGCGGATGCGCCGGAAGCGCGGCCGCGCAATCCGGCTCCTTCGGCGCCGCCGTCGCGTTCCTTCTGGCGGCGGTCCTCGGGAGGACGGCGTTCCGGCGCCGCCGCCGCTCGGGCGCCGTGTTCGCGCTCCTCCTGGCCCTTCCGTCCGCCGCCTCCGCGGCCGACCCGCCCGACCTGCCGCGGTCGCTCTCCGAACCGGAACCTCCGACGGTCCGCGCCGGGCCCGACGCCCCCTGGGGCTCCTTCGCGCTCTACCTGGGCGCCGCGTTCCGGGATACGGAATTCCAGGCCACCGGAACGGACTCCATCGAGCGCGAAGTAGACGGCCTGGGCGCGGCGACGCTCGGCCTGGAGGCGCTGGTCAACCTTCACGAAGACTGGCGGATCGGCCTGGCGGCGGAAGCGGGATGGGGCGGAGACCTGAGGTTCGCCGGCGCCGGCCCCGCCGTCACCTGGACCTTCGCGCGTTCCCAGCCGAGGAAGTCCGGCGGCGCCTCCGACTTCGAACACCTTCTGAAACTCGGCGTCCTCTTTCAGACGCTCGAGGTGGATAAGAGCGACTTCGGCGACTTCAAACCCGCCTTCGAGGCGCGCGCGGGTTATGAACTGCGGATCCTGATGACCTCCGGATGGTGGGCGACCCTCGGACTCGAAGCCCGGTACGCCGTCTGGGACTACGACGAATCGATTCTGACCGGCGACGACGAACTGGGCGGCTTCGGCGTGTTCATCTCCGCGGGCGTCGCCTTCACCCCTTGAGCTGGACGTCCGGCGCCCCGGAGGGTAGGATCGCTCGCGCATGAGCGCCCCCGAGCGCCCGCCCGATCCCCCGCGGCTTCCGCGCCGCATCGTCCTGGGACTCGCGGCGGGCGCGGCGGCCGGACTCCTGGCCCACGCCTTTTTCCCGGAAGGAGACGCGCGGCTGGCCCGCTTCGTGCGCTACGTCGCCGAACCGGTCGGCCAGATCTTCCTCCGGCTGATCTTCATGGTGGTCCTGCCCCTGGTCTTCTCGGCGCTGGCCCTCGGGGTGGCGGGCCTGGGAGACCTCCGGCGGCTGGGACGAATCGGCGCCCGAACGCTTCTTTTCACCCTCCTCCTTTCGGGGGCCTCGGTCGCGATCGGCCTGACGCTGGCCAACCTTGTGCGCCCCGGAGAGCGGCTGCCGGAAGAGCGGCGCCGGGCGCTCCGCGACCAGATCCGGGACGAAGCACCGTCCGCCGTCGAGCAGGCCCGGCGCGCCAAGCCGCTGCGCGACGTCCTTCTCGATCTCATTCCCAAAAACCCCATTCAGGAGATGGTCGGCGCTCTCGACGGCAGTTCCCCCGGCGGGGGCATGCTCGCCGTGATGACCTTCGCCTTCTTCTTCGGCGTCGGCCTGGCGCTCGCCCCGGCCCGCGCGGGCCCGCTTGTCGCCGCCCTCGAGGGCCTCTACGACGTCTCCATGGCCGTCATCGGACTGGCGATGAAACTCGCCCCCCTGGGGGTCGCCGCGCTCATTTTTTCCCTCACCTCCACGCTGGGGCTGGGGATCCTGGCGACGCTGGCCCTTTACGTGGGCACCGTGGTGGCCGGCCTGGCGATCCACACCTTCGCGGTCTATCCCCTCGTGCTGGCCCTTGTGGCGCGGCGCAGCCCCCGCGCGTTCTTCCGCGGCGCCGCGGAAGCGATGCTGACCGCCTTCGGAACGTCCTCCTCGAGCGCCACCCTGCCCACCTCGCTCCGCGCCGCCGAGGGCCCCCTGGGAATCACCCCGCAGGTGGCGCGCTTCGTCCTGACCGTGGGGGCCACGGCGAACCAGAACGGCACCGCCCTCTACGAGGGGGTCACCGTCCTCTTCCTGGCGCAGGTGTTCGGCGTCGATCTTTCCCCCGCGCAGCAGGGAACCGTCCTTCTCATGTCCGTCCTGGCGGGCGTCGGCACCGCGGGCGTCCCCGGGGGATCGCTGCCGCTCGTGGCGGCGGTCCTGCTGGCGGTAGGCGTCCCGGCGGAGGGCATCGGCATCATCCTCGGGGTGGACCGCCTCCTCGACATGTGCCGCACGGCGGTCAACGTGACCGGGGATCTGGCCATCGCCGCGTGCGTCGATCGCGGCGCGGCGCCGGCCGCTCCGGCGCCTACCCGGGCGTGAAGAGGATCGAAAGGTTGTCGATCCGGCACCGGCTGTCGCTGTAGAAGAGAAGCTGCCCCTCGCCGTACTCGCCGTCCTCCCCCTCGCACACAAGCGCTCCGTCCGCGTAAAGCGCCAGGCGCGCCCCCTCGCGGACGACTCTCAGACGCGTCGTGCGCCCGCGCTCCGGCCGCCACGCTCCCGCCCCCGGGCCCAGCCTCCGCGAAAGCCACCCCACCCAGCCCGCCGCCTCCCGCCAGCGCGCCTTCTCCACGCTCACCGGAAACTTCAGAAGAACGGTCCGCGGCATCCCGTGGCGGTCCTCCGCCGTGTCGTCCGAGTCTCCCTCCGACCGGCCCACCCAGTCGAAGCCCAGAATCACCGCGTAGTGCGACGCGTGCCCCCGCCGGTAGTAGAGGTCCAGCGCGACGTTCTGCGCCTCCTCCACGGGCACGAGGTCGTACTCCACCGTCACGTCGCCTTTCACCGGAAACTTCCAGATCGCCACGGAGGCGCCCGGGCCGGATTCGAACGCCCCGTCCTCGATCTTCCACGTTCCCGGGAACCGCCGGCCGCCTTCCGACCCCGGAACTTCGAAGGCGTCTCCCTGCTCGCGGCCCCCGAAGTCGTAGAAGACCCGAAGGCGCTCCGCCCCACGCCGCTCCACCCGGCCCCGGTACCGGGCCCCGAGCTTTCGCTCCTCCTCGGTCCCCTCGGCGATCTCGTACAGCATCCGCTCCAGGGCCGGCCGGCGCTCGCGCACGAACGGATGATCCGGATGCTCGAGGATCTCTCCGATGAGTTTGCGCGCCGTCTCCCGCTCCCCCTTGCGGAAGCAGTCCTCCGCGGCGCCGAACTTCACCTCCAGACGCCTCCTCAGGTCCTCCCGGGCCGCTTCCACCGCGCCGGCCAGGTACGGATCCAGCCCCCGCACGCCCCCCTCGCGGGCGCGGATCAGGTGCCGAAACGCCTCGCCCCGCCGCGCGACCCCCGAGTAATAGAGAAAGATCCCCGCGCGGGCGTGAGCCGCGGCGTCCGGCGGACGCCCGCGGAACGCCAGCGCCGCCAGATCCTCCGCGCCCAGCGGCCGCTCCGAGGCGTCCACCGGCCCGCCCCCCTCCGGGATGAAGACCGTGCCCCCCTCGCGCCGTTCGAACCGTCCCGTTCCCAGCCCCGGAAGCTCCACCCGCTCCCCGGAGGCCACGAGGGCGCGGTAGGCTTCCTCCGCCTCCCGGAGGAAAAGCGCCGTCCACGCGGCGCTCCGCAGATCGAGAATCGCGGCGTGCGCCGTCTCCAAGTCGCCCGCGTCGCGCGCGTCGGGAACCGCGGCCTCGCAGATCGCGGCCACCTCCGCGGGATCCCACGCCTCGAGGGCGCGGCGCAGCTTTTCGTAATCGACCCCCTCCGCGCGGACGAAGGGGCGCTCGGCCTCGGTCCACGGTGCGAAAAGGAACCCGGCCACCGCGCGCGCCGCCCGCCTCGGGTCGCGCCGCGCCATCGCCTCCCGGAACGCCTCCTCGACCCTTGTGAGGTACGCGTCCCCGACCTCGCGGCGCGCCCGCGCCCGGGCGGCCCGGCGCTCGAGATCCTCCCGGATCCGATCCGCCTCCGGCGAGCGGACCGCCTCCGGGCGCGCGGGTTCCCGCGGCGGCTCCTCCGGACCCCGAGGCCCGGACGCCGGGGGCGCGGCCGGCGGAGCGGCGGTCCGAACGAGCGACACGAGAAACCCCACGCCCGCCGCCGCGGCGACGAGCGCCGTCAGAATCGGGCGGCGGCGCAGGACGCCGAGCGGAGACTCCGCGGACATCTTCACTTCGGAGTGAGCTTGAAGTAGCGGTTCTTCTTGCCGACCCGGAGGAGCGCTCCCTCCTTCACCTTGAGGACCGCCTTCGGGTCGGTGACCCGCACGCCGTCCACCTCCACGCCGCCCTGCTCCACGAGCCGGCGCGCCTCGCTCTTGGAAGGAGGAATCCGGGTGAGCATGAGCAGATCCACCACGCCCGCCTCGGCCGGAACCTCGAGGCGCGGGACCTCGGTGGGCGTCTCCTTGCGGGCCACGACCTTGTCCCATTCCGCGGCGGCCGCGTCGGCCTGATCGCGACCGTGATAGGCGGCCGTGATTTCCCGGCCCAGGCGGTCCTTGGCCGATTTCGGATGCGTCTTGGCCGGATCGCACATCCGGTCGATCTCGTCGACGGGAAGGGAGGTCAGCAGCGTATACCATTCCTTCATCGCCGCGTCCGGGATGCTCATCACGCGCGAGTACATTTCGAAGGGTTCCATCGCCACGCCGATGTAGTTGCCGAGGGATTTGGACATCCGCTCCCGGCCGTCCGTGCCCGTCAGGATCGGCGTGGTCATGGCCACCTGGGGCTCCATCCCCAGGTCCCTCATGAGGTCGCGCCCGACCATGAGGTTGAAGAGCTGGTCCGTCCCCCCCAGTTCCACGTCCGCCCGCACCACCACCGAGTCGTAGGCCTGCATGACCAGGTACAGGAACTCGTGCAGGCCGATGGGCACCCCCTCGCGGTAACGCTTGGAAAAGTCGTCGCGCTCGAGAAAGCGCGCCACCGTCATTTTGGAAGCCAGCTTGACCAGCTCGTAGAAGGGCAACGGCTTCAGCCACGCGCTGTTGCGGACCACTTCGAGGCGCGACGCGTCCAGAACCCGGCCGACCTGCTCCACGTACGTCTTCGCGTGCGCCTCGACTTCGGCGGGCGAAAGCTGCGGGCGGGTCTTGCTGCGACCCGTGGGATCGCCCACGAGCGCCGTGAAATCCCCGATGATGAGGACCGCCTGGTGGCCGAGATCCTGGAACTGGCGGAGCTTGCGGAGGACCACGGTGTGGCCCAGATGAATGTCGGGCGCGGTGGGATCGACCCCCAGCTTGACGCGCAGGGGGGTTCCCCGTTCCAGCTTCCGCAGAAGCTCCTCCTGCGTATGCACCGTCACGGTGCCGCGGAGAAGGTCGCGGAGCTGCTCGCGGGCGGATTTCATTTCGCCTTCTTTCCCCGGTGACGCCCGTCGCGCCACTCGGCCCATTTGCGCGGATCGGGACCCAGGCGCTCCCCCGTCAGGTGCAGGAGAATCCAGCTCAGCGCCTCCCGGTAGCCCGGATTATTGGTCCTCTCCATCGCCCGGATCAAGAGTTCGAGGGCCGGTTCCTTCTCGTCCTCGGACAGCAGCTGGGCGCACAGGTACGTTTCCTGCGCGGGCCGGGAATCGATCGTCTTGCCGAGCCATTCCAGCGGATTCTCCAGAAAATGCCCGAACGCGGCCGGCACCACCCGCACGATCGCCGGTTCGAACTGGATCCTCCGGGTGATGTCGCGCCCGTCGGCCTCGAGCTTGAGCGGCTGAATCCACGCGTTCACCGTGAAGACCGCGATCTCGGCGGGCGGGGCGGGCTCGAACGACGTGTCCAGCGTGAACCGCTTCTCCCACTGGGCCCCCGGAGCGATGGGAATCTCCGCTTCGAAGCGCACTTCCTGATGACGGGTCAGAATCGTGGACTCGTTCTGCAGACCCGTCACGCGGATCTCCACCTCCACGACGGCCAGTCCGCCGGCCGGCTCGGCGGCCGTTCCGGGATCGAACCGCACCGTGAGAGGCCCCTTGAAGAGATTCCTCAGCCGCAACGCCAGCTCGACCGGCTCGCCCGCCCGCCACGCCCGGCGATCCTGGACCACCTTCGCTTCCAGGAGCGTCGTCTGGGTCACCATGTGTTCGCAGTAGCGCCGCAGCCGGCGGACCTTCTCGGCGGCGGCGACCTTCGGTTCCAGCGTCTCCAGCGCCCGCGCCATGTCGTACCCGCGCTGGTAGTGGCCCTTGAGGGCGTACGCGGCCGCCTCGTGATACTTGGCGTTCACGTACCGGTCCACCGCATCTTTCTCCAGCTTGGGAGCGTCCTTGGGCGGATCGAGCTCGGGCGCCTCCCGCGTAAAGGCGTAGGGATCCGGCGCCGGCGCGCCCGCTCCCGCGATCTCCCGCAGAATCTGGACCAGATCCAGAACTCCCTTCTCCTTCAGGCGCTCCTCCACCGCCGGAATCGCCGCCCGGCCCAGCTCCAGAAGCCGGCGCCGCCCGATCGCGCGCAGCTCCGGATCCGCGTCCAGCACCCATCCGGCCGCCCGGCGGGCCTCCTCCCCGGCGTCCGGGCCCTGCGGGGCCATCCCCAGAAGAAGAAGCCACCCTGCCGCTCTCATGACGCACTCCTTCCCGACCACCGTTCACTCGACGGTGACGCTTTTGGCGAGATTGCGGGGACGGTCCACGTCGCGTCCGAGGGCCACCGCCGCGTGGTAGGCCAGAAGCTGCAGCGGAATCACCGCCAGGATCGGCGAGAAGATCTCCTCGCAGGGCGGAATCTCCA
>DATLZA010000116.1 GCA_035574235.1 Planctomycetota bacterium
TCTCCCCCGCCCCCGCCCACTCCCTCAGCAGAAAACGCCCCTTATAGTAAAGGCCTTTCCTTTATGTTCATCTTCCTCGCCGCCGCCCTCCTCCAGGACCCTTGGACCGACTTCCCCCGCCTCGCCGCCGACCCCAACCCCGGCCGGCGCACCCAAGCCGTCGAATCCCTCCGCCCCTTCCGAAACCTCCGCATGGCTCAGGCCCTCCTCCCCCTCCTCGGCGACCCCCACCCCCGCGTGCGCCTCCGCGCGTCCGAAGCCCTCCGGGAAACCGACCCGACCGGACTCGCCTTCCTCGCCCGAACCGGCCTGCGCCATCCCTCCCCCCTCGTCCGCCGGGAAACCTGCGCCGTCCTGGCCGCCGCCGCCTCCGCCGACGCGCGGCCCATGCTCCTCGAACGCCTGGCCGACCCCGACCCCTCCGTCCGCGGAGCCGCCGCGGCCGCCCTGGCCGCCTTCCCCGACCCGGACGCCGCCCGCCGCCTCGAAGAGGCTTTCCGCCACGAACGCGACTGGCCCCTGCGCGCCTTCGGACTCGAAACCCTTGCCCGCCGGGATCCCGACCGGGCCGCCGCCCTCCTCGAAGAGGCCGCCCGCGACCGCCACCCCCACGTGCGCCTCGTGGCCGCCGAAACCGCCGCCCGCCGCGGCTCCGCGGAAACCCTCGCCGAACTCCTCGCCGACCCCGACTGGCGCGTCCGCTCCGCCGCCGCCCAGGCCGCCGCTGCGCGGGGCGAGCCCGCCCTCGCGGGCCCCCTCATCGAGCGCCTCGGCCGCGAAAAGGGCCGCCTCCGCGCCGAATGCGCCGACGCCCTCCGGCGCCTCACGGGCAAAGACCTCGGCCTCGAGCCCGGCCCCTGGAAGGCCTGGTGGGAGGCCCGGTCCCAGACACCGGCCGCCCCGCCCGCCCGGGAATCCCGCGTTTCCTTCTTCGACATCCCCGTCCTCTCCGACCGCCTCCTCTTTCTCATCGACCTGTCCGGCTCCATGCGCGAACCTTCCCCCGGCGGCGGAACGAAACTCGACGCCGCCCGCCGCGGCCTCCTCGAAACCCTCCGCGCCCTCCCGCCGGCGACCCGATTCGGCATCGTGGGCCTGGGCTGCGACGACGAGGGACGCTCCCTCGACCCCGAAAAGAAAACCTGGCAGGGGCGCCCCGTCCTTCTGCCCGCCCTGCCGGCCGTCAAGGCCGACGCCGAACGCTGGCTGGCCGCCCTCGAGGCCCGCGGCTGGACCGACCTTTACGACGGGATCGCCCGCGCCTTCGAGGCTCCCGACGTGGACACGATCTACCTCTACTCCGACGGCGGAGCCTCCAAGGGCACGTTCGTCGCCGCCTCCGACATCCTCTCCCAGGTCGCCGCCCTCAACCGCTTCCGCCGGATCGTGATCCACGCCGTCGAAGTGCCCGCCGATCGGATCCTTCCCGACAACCGCCGGCTGCTGCGCCGCCTGGCCGAAGACTCCGGCGGGACCTTCCGCCCCGCCGCCCCCGATCCCGCGAGCAAGCGCCGTTGAACGCGCCCCAGGCCGCGGTTGCGGAACGCGCCGCCGCGCAGTACAATCGTGGCGAATGCCGACGCGGAGCATCCCCGTCCTGACGGACGAACAGCTCATCGAGCTCCTCAAGAAAGGCGATCGGAAGGCGGGCGACGCCCTCGTCCAGCGCCACCACCGCCTCGTGGCCCGCGCGGTCTACGAGGTGGTCCGCGACCTGGCGGCCGTGGAAGACCTCATCCAGGAAATTTTCATGAAGGCCTTCCGGAAGGTGGACCTCTACAACCCCGCGCAGGGAAAGTTCACCGTCTGGCTGACGACCGTGGCCCGGCACGAGGCGATCAACCACCTGCGGCGCCTGAAGCGATCCCGCCACGTGTCGCTCGAAGACACGGCCCCCGAGGGAGGATTTTCGCCCATCGAGCGGCCCAGCCAGCAGGTCTCCAAGCGCGAAACCTGGGGCAAGGTGATCGAGGCCATTCACCGCCTCCCCGAGCCCGCCCGCACGATCCTGATCCAGCGGATCCTGGAGTCCAAGCCCTTCGACCACATCGCCAAGCTCCTCAAGCAGCCGGTCGACACGGTCAAGACGATCTACTACCGCAACACCGAATCGCTGAGGAAGCGGCTGGGAATCCCGGGGCTCTGACCGAACGCTACGGCGACGACCGGGCCTCGGCCTCTTCGCGCTTGCGCCGCCGCTCTTCCTTTCCGGCCGGATCGTCCGGGAGCCCCTCGGTCTTGGAGCCGGCTTTCCGCACGAAGAGCCGGAAGCCTTCCGCGCCGATCGCCCGCGCGAAGTCGGCCGCCGTCGCCGTGCCGAACGGTTCCAGGACCAGACCCGTCCACCGCTCGCCCGGGCCTCCCCCGCCCGTGTGGCCCAGCAACGACGCCCCCCGCCGGTCGGTGAACCGGATGAGGTATTCGATCCTCAGGAGCTGCGGGGTGGCGTTCTTGAGACGCACCCGCACGCCGTAATCGCCTCCGGCGCTGTGGCGGAAAATCTCGTCCACGACCACGGCGTCCTCGAGATACGAGTCCCCTTCCTCGGTTCCGAGGTTCGGCCATTCGACGCTCTTGGCGATCGGGCGCGTCCGGTCCGTGTCGAGCTCCGCCGTGCGCGGCGTCCGGCCGATCGGCATTTCGATCTCGGTCCCCTCGGGGCCCGGCTCGGCGGCGGGCTCCTCGGGCGGTCGGACGGACTCGCCGTAACAGCCGATCGCCAGGACCAGCGCCGGGAGGGCGACGTGCCGCATGGAACGCTCCTTCATTGAGGCTTCAGGGAAGCCGTAAACGTCCGGAACCTCTGCGTGCGCGCGGGCTCCACCGGGAGGGCGGCCGCCCCGCGCTTGCGGATCTCTTCCTCGATCGCCTGCACCCGGCCCTGGAGGCCCGGGTGCGTCCCCCACGCGCCTCCCTTCTGAGGCAGCCGGGCGATGAATTCCTTGTACGCCGTGGGCGAATACCGCACGCCTTCCCGCGTGAGCAGATCCACCGCCATCCGGTCGGCGGCCAGCTCCTCCTCGCGGCCGTAGCCCTTGGAGACCGCGTCGTACATTTCCGCCGTGGCCTTCCCGAAGACGGGCGCCGCCTCCTGGGCGGTCTTCAGCCAGCGCTCCGTGTCCGACCGGCCGAGGGCGCCGGCGATGCCGGCCGCCAGCCCCGCCAGAGCCTGGAACTCCTGGGCGAACTCCATCAGGCCCGTCCGCTCGGCCGCCGCCTGCGCGGCGATCTCCGGATGCCGCAGGCACACGTGCGCGATCTCGTGCGCCAGCACCCCGGCCAGCTCGTCCTCGTTCTTCATCGCCCGGAGCGCGCCCTTCGTCACGAAGATGAACCCGCTCGCCCCGGCGAACGCGTTGATGTCCTCGGAGTCCAGGATTCCGAACGTGTACCCCCGAAACGTCTCCGGCCGGTCCGACTCCAGCGCGATCGTGGCCCCCACGAGGTTGACGTACTCCTCGAGGGCGCGATCGGGAGAAAGCCCGTCCCGCTCGATCGCCAGAGCCGCGACGCTGCGGCCCATGAAGTACTCCTGGCTCTCGGTGAGCTTGGGCGCCGGACGGCAGGCCGACGCCGCGACGGCCACCCCCAAAACCCCCGCGATCCCGAAGCGCATATCCTCTTCCCTACTTGACGGAGGCGAACTCGCCGAGCTTGCCGGCCTGGCGGAATTCCTGGAGGCGCCGCTCCAGCGCCGCCCGGTCCGTCGCGTAGGGCCGGCGATTCATGAGCCCGTCGAGTTCCTGATAGGCCTTCTCCCGCGCCGCGCCCCCCTGCGAGCGGTATTCGCGCTCCGTCTCGGGATTGAGCCCGCGCTGGCCTTCCAGCCCCTGGGCGGCCAGGGCCTTTCCCTCCTTCTCGTCGGCGGCGCTGCGCTTGAACTTCTCCGGCGGCACGATCGTCCCCGAGAGAAGATAAGCCACCAGCCCGTCCCGGCGCGCCCGCACTTTGACGAATCTCCCCTCCGCGCCGAGCTCGATCACTTCCTCGCCGTCGTCCGCCTTCCGCACGACGCCGCTGACGCGGCTGGGCCCCCGGTAGAACCAGGCGTCCTTGACCTGAACCTTGCGCAGGTTCCGGGCTTCTTCGCCCCCCGCCGGCGGAGGGGAGGAGGGATCCTGAGGCCCCAGGAGCATCGTCGCAAGAACGATCGCAAGACCCATCGCATGGAATTCTAGAGCACCGTCCGCGATTCTGTCCAGAAATCGCGCGGAACCGCCTACTTCGATTCCATCTGGTAGGCCCCGTCCCAGTCCCCCGGAGGGGGCTCGGAACGATACCGCTCACACAGCGCCCGGTAGACTTCGGACGCGGCGTCTCCCTCCCGGGCCAGCCCGGCGAAGACCGCGGACGCCTCGCCGAACCGGCGCGCCCGGAAGTCCGCCAGCGCCGCCTCGAACCTCCGGGCGGCCTCTTTCCGCCCGGCCGCCTCTTCCCCGTCCGGAGCCCAGATCTCGAAGACCCGCACCGGCCGGCTCTTGCCCTTCACCCGGAGAAGCGCCAGCTCCCGGCCTTCGACCGTCCCGCGCGCGGAGATCCAGGTCGCCTCGCTCACGAGAATCTCCGTCCCGAACTCCTTGTTGGCTCCCTCCAGCCGGGACGCCAGGTTCACCTCGTCCCCGATCGCGGTGTAATTGACCTGGCCCCGCGCGCCCATGTCCCCCACGGTGGCCACGCCCGTGTTGATCCCGATCCGGGCGCGCATCTCGGGGAGGCCCCGTTCCCGCATCCGGGCCGCCAGCGCCCGCAGCCGCCGCTGCGCCCCCACCGCCGCCCGGCACGCCCGGGCGGCGTGGTCGGGCTGCTCGATCGGGTCGTTCCAGAAGGCCATGATGGCGTCCCCGATGTACTTGTCGATCGTCCCCTCGGCGGCGAAGATCTCCGCGGCCGCCTCGTCATGGTAGGCGCTCACGAGCCGCACGAGCTCCTGGGGGTCGATCTTCTCGGAAAGCGCCGTGAATCCGGCGAAATCCATGAAGAAGATCGTGAGGGTCTTGCGCTCGCCCTCGAGACGCAGGGCGTCCGGCTGGGCCAGGATTTTCTCCACCACCTGGGGCGCCACGTACCGCTGAAACTCCCGCTTGATGCGCCGGCGCTGGCGGCCTTCGATGAGGAAATTGACGGCGCTCGCGGCCGCGTAGGAGAAAATCCCCGCCCCCAGCGGAGCCACGAGATCCACCGCCCAGCCCGCGCGGTAAAGAGCCGTGGCCCCCGCCGCCCCGCCGAACAGCGCCCCCGCCGCCAGCGCCCCTCCCGCCGCCGCGGACGCCAGCCGCGTCCCGATCGCCACCCCGAAGGCGAGAACCACCAGCCCCAGAACGGACCCCCACCCCGGCGCCTCGCGCAGCGGCACGCCCCCCAGAAGATTCGCCAGGGCCACGGCGTGAATCTCCGGCCCGGGCATGACCGGCGACACCGGCGTCACCCGGAGATCCGTCAGGCCCGAAGCGCTCACGCCGAACACGACGATCTTCCCGGACAGTTCCTCCGGGCGGAACGGCGCCGCCGGAGCCCCCTCGCCGGGCGCCATGGCGTTGATCACGTTCCACGCCGCCCGCCAGGGAAACGCCGTCCCCGGACGGTAGTAGCGCAGAAGAATCGTGCCGTCCGGCTCGACCGGAAACGACCGGCGGCCCGCCGTCAGAACGCGATCCCGGATCCGCACCCGCGAGGTCCCTTCGCGCGCCAGGAGCGCCGCCAGGGCCATCGAGGGATAGTCGCGTCCCCGGTAGCGGTAGATCAGCCGGTACCGGCGGATGACCCCGTCCCGATCGCGGGGATTCGAGATTCCGGAGAAGCCGCGCGCCGCGCGCGCGAACTCGGGACTCGGAAGCCGCACGTCCTCGAAGGACTCCTCGAGCGCCACGCTCCCGTCGGAGTCCACCTCGATCGCCCCGCGGGCGAGAATCTCCGGCTCCCACGGACGAAGCTTCCGCGGAGGCGCCTTCTCCCGGAAGGAAGCCGCCAGGTACGCGGGCGGGGCCCGCCGGAGCGCCTCCTCCAGCTTATCCGGGTCCGGACCCGCCTCGTGAAGGAGGATGTCGAAGAGGATCGCCGCCGCCCCGCCGCGCGCGGCGGCCTCGACGACCAGCGCGTAAAGCTCGCGGTCCCACGGCCAGGACATCTTGGCGTGCTCTTCGACGAGCGCCAGCGTCTCGTCGGTCACCATGACGAGAACGATCTCCCCGCCCGCGGGAGGATCGCCGGCGGGAAGGGTGAAGCGGGCGCGCAGATCGCGCGTGCCGAGCTCCCAGGGTTCCAGAAGCCCCGCCCGATCGAGAAGCGCCGCCAGAAGGGCCGAACCGGCCCCGACGGCCAGGGCCCCCGCGAGCCGACCCATGATCACCGGAACTTGACGCAGATGGCGGTCAGGTCGTCCTCCTGGACGACGCCGCCCGAGAAGCGGTCGAATTCGTAGAAGAGCGCGCCCAGGACGTAGGCGGCGGGCTTGGCCCCCTCAGCCTGAAGGACCGAAACGATCCGGGCCAGGCCGAACTCCTCGCCGGCGGCGTTCTTCCCCTCCTCCAGGCCGTCCGTGTAGAGGAGGAGCACGTCCCCCGAGCGCGCCTCCACGGTCTGCGGGACGAGCTGAGCGTCGAAGACGTCGGGCGCCGCCATGCCGAGCATGAGGCCGCCCCCTTCGAGCCGCAGGGGCGCCGGCCCGCGGGCGGGGTTGTAGAGGAGGGGCGGATTGTGCCCGGCCCGGGCGCAGACGAGGGCGCGCGCGGCCGGATCGAAGACCACGACCGCCGCCGTCACGAAACTCGAGCGGTCCATGTCCTTGACCAGATCCGCGTTCGTCTTGCGCACGGCCGCGACGGGGTCGCCCATCTCCCCCAGGCGGATGGAGAGCACCTTCTTGGTCATGCCCATGAGAATGCCCGCCTCGATCCCGTGACCGGACACGTCGCCGATGACGAAGGCCACGCGCCCGGCGCCCAGATCCACGAAATCGAAGAAGTCGCCCGAAAGCTCCTCCGCGGGCCGGTAGGTGTAGGCGATGTCGCACCCGGCCACCTGCGGCGGCCGCGTGGGCAGAAGCTTGCGCTGCCGCGTGGCGGCGATCTTGACGCCCTTCTCGAGATGCGTGGCCCACTGGGCCTTCTCCTCCAGCTTCTGCACCTTGGTCTGAAGGGCTTCCACCCGGTTGACGGAGGCGGCGAGCTTGAGCTGATTGATCTCCCGGATCCGCGCCTCCAGCTCTTCCCGCGGCTGGTACCGCGGCTGGGCGGCCGTGTAGGAGCGGCACTCGAAGTTGAGGTGACGCCACACCTTTTCCACGGCCGCCTGGGCGATCGAGAGGCGCGAGGGAATCCGGACGGTATCCCTCAGCTCGCCGCAGAAAGGACACATCCAGCAGTGCTCGCGGTCCACCAGCTGCCAGAGGGCGTTCGATTCGAGCTCCCGGCGGATCTGCTGGAGTTCCCGGTCGAGCTTCTCGGCCGCCGCCGCCGCGTCCGCCGCCTTGGCGGGAAGCTGCGCGTCGGACAGGAGAATGGGCAGCCGCTGAACGTCCGCCCCCAGGAGCTTGAGGAATCCGCGGAACGACTCGGGCGGGCTCAGGACCACGAGCGCGTGTCCCTGGCTCCGGAGCGCCTGCGCGGCGTAGTACACGCTCCGGGTGAAGGCCATCGTGATCCCGGAGAGCGCGCTGCACTCCAGGGCCAGGCTGCGGAGCTGGAGAAACACGTGCTTCTGGAGCACCGCCAGAAGCTCGTCCGTGAAGCGCCCCCGGAGCGTGACCAGAAGAAACGGGTCCCGCTCCGCGGCGGTCACCTCGAACTCATTCGTCCGCGCGATCGTATCGTGGGACGGCGCTCCCGTGGACATAGGGCGGTCTCATTCTACCTCACGGCGGCCCCGCCAACTACCGAAAGCGGGACCTACTCCAGAAGCCGCCGGGGAATCTCGGAGATCGGCCGGATCGCGATGTTTCGATAGTAAACCTCCGCCCCCTCGGACTGGATCTGGATCCTTCCCCGGGTCAGCGGGACCTCCTTCCCGTCCGCCCGGTGCCGCAGGCCGGTCAGAACCAGGTTGGGCGTGCCGTTGACGACGTGCACCGCCGTCGGGCCCACGGCGTACACCTCCACGGTGTTCCACTCCGTCAGGCGGTCCATCCGCGGGTGCCGCACGATCCGGCTCGTCACGCCCGTCTGCTTCGGAGCCCCCTTGCGGTAGACCCATGGACTTTTGGGATTGGCCGGATCCAGCCGCTCCGCCTCCACATCCACGATCACGCCCGCCACGCTGAAGAAATCCCCGAAATCGTTCTCCTGGATCTGGCACTCGAAGGATTTCATCCAGAACGAGCTCTGCGCGCCGTGGGGCCCCACGCAGTGGTAGAGAAGCCCGCTGTCCCGGACCGCGTTCTCGCGCGGAGGCCATTTCTTCCGTCCCCATTTGACCTCCAGCCGCAGGTGGTAGTTCTCGAACTCCTCTTTCGTCGTCAACGCCCCCCAGATCTCCCCCGAAATGCGGATCGCCGGATAGCCCTCGAAGTCCACGACCGAGTAGACGCCCTTCGGATCCTTGTTGAGGCCCACGGGCTCGAGGTAATCCCCCTTCTCCGTGCGTTTGAGGCCCGGAACTTCAACCGAGCGGTGAGGCTTGCCGAGCCACGTGTCCCAGCCCTCGAGATCCTTGCCGTTGAACAGCGGACGCCAGCCTTCCCCTTCCTGGGCGATCCCCGGGGCCGCCAGCGTCATCCATGCGATCACCGCCGCCGCGTGTCTCATCGATTCGCCTCCGTCGATCAAAACGTCCTGAGCCGATCCCGCCGTTGCCAAAGCCGGCCGCCCGCGGTATAGTGCGACCCGCCGCCCACGGAAGGAGCCGCCATGCCGCATTCGATCGGGTTCATCGGTCTGGGCATCATGGGGTCCCCCATGGCCCGCCGCCTCGTCGAGGCGGGCCATCGCGTGACCGTGACCAACCGCACCGCCTCCAAGACCGCGCCCCTCGTGGAACGCGGCGCCCGCGCGGCCGCCACCCCCCGCGCCTGCGCCGAAGGGGCCGAGGTCGTCTTCTCGATCGTCACCGACGCGCCCGACGTCGAGGAAGTCCTGCTCGGCCCCCAGGGCGCCGCGCTCGGCGCGCGCCCCGGGACGCTCTTCATCGACATGTCCACGATCGATCCCGAGGCGGCGCGCCGCATCGGCCGCGCCCTGCGGGAACGCGGCTTCCGGTTCCTGGACGCCCCCGTCACGGGCGGCGACGTCGGGGCGCGCGAAGGGACCCTCTCGATCCTCGTGGGCGGCGAAGCGGCCGACCTCGAGCGCGCCCGCGGACTCCTCGAAATCCTCGGCAAGCGCATCACCCACTGCGGCCCCCAGGGCGCCGGCCAGACCGTCAAGGCCTGCAACCAGATCCTGTGCGCCCTCAACATGATCGGCCTGTGCGAAGCCCTGATCCTGGCGCGCCGCTCGGGGGTGGACCCCGCGCTCGTCGTCGAGGCGCTCGTTCCCGGGGCGGGCGGCTCCTGGGCGCTCGAAAAACTCGGGCCGCGCATCGCCCGCGGCGACTTCGCGCCGGGCTTCATGATCGACCTTCTGCAGAAAGACCTGCGCATCGTGCTCGAAACCGCGGAACGCCTGGGCCTCCCCCTCGAGGGAGCGGGCCTGGCCCGCCGGCTCTTCGCCGACAACCAGACCCACGGGGAAGGACGTCTCGGAACGCAGGCGCTTTTCAAGGTCTACGAGCGCCTCGCCGGGGGGGCCTGAGCCTACCGCGTCGCCACCGCCAGCTCCCGGTGCAGGCGCGCCCGCAGCTCCGGAATCTCCTTCTCCAGCGCCCGCTCCAGGCGCTCCCGCTCGTCCCGCCGCAGCCGCGGGAACGCCAGAACCCCGACCTTCTCGAGCGTCTGGCGCGCCCGCGGGTGCACCTGCGCCCACAATGCCCTCAGGTCGTCCACCCGATCGCGCACGAGAAGCTCCCGCGCGTACGCCCGCTCGAAGATCCGCCCGAGCCCCGCCGCGAGGTCCGCCTCCTTCCCCCGCACCAGACCCCGGACGACGAACGCCCCCGCGTAGGTCAAAAGTCCCGCCGCGCCGAAAAGCGCCGCCGTCAGCCACGCTTCCGCCCGCGCCAGGATCGACACCGCTCCCGCCAGGCCGCCGAGGAGCGCCCCGAGGACCACCAGCCCCCAGAGCGTCCGGCGGAACCGGCGCGCCTCCCGCCCGGCCTCGTCGATCACCCGCGCGTGCATGAGAAGCCGGCGCGCGTGGTCCTCGAGCTGCGTGATGAGATTGTCCACCCGCCGGGCCGGCGCCCTCCGGATCTCCCGCACCAGCTCCTCCCGCGCCGCCTCGAAATCCCGCGACGGCAAAGCCGGCGGACGCGCCCCTTCCACCGGCACGAAGGTCGTAAAAATATGCGGCAGATCCTTCCGCGGAATCACCTTCCCCAGGTTCCAGCAGAGCGCCCCGTAGGCCCGCGCGAAATCCTGAAGGCTCTCGAAGCGGTCCATCTTGTTCATCACGATGAGCAGCTTGTGGTCGATGCCCTGGAGCGACTGCGTGAAGACCTCGAGCGTCTCTCCCGTCGTTCCCGGCTTCTCGGGATCGAAAAAAACGAGCACCACGTCCGCCCGCTCCGCGAACCAGCGCACCACCCCCGCGAAATCGTAGCCCCGGCCCGATCCTTCCCGCGCCGCGTCGATCATCCCCGGCGAGTCCACCAGCGTCACCTCGCGCAGGAACGGGATCGGTCGCAGCTTCAGACGGAAATGAGACAGAAGCTCCGGACCGAAGCTGCGAAGCCCGCCGTACGGCAGCGAGGGGTTGGATGACGCCGCCGCCCCGTCCCGGTCCTCCTCCGTTCCCCCGAAGGCCAGCACCGTGAACGCGTCGTCGGTCGGCGCCAGGCCCGTCTTCTGCACCGGCGCCCCCAGCACGTAGTTGATGAAGGTGGACTTTCCCGAGGAGTGGTTGCCGAGAAAAAGCACCGTGGGCGGACCGGCGAGCTCCCCCTCCCCCGGCCGCCGCTCGAACGCGTATTTCTCGTCCAGCGGATCGACCGCCTCGTGATAAATCCTCCGGACCGCCCCTGCGATGTCGTCCAAGAGCTGTCGCACGCCGCTATTCTCCCCGCCGGTTCCGCCTTCGACAATCTTTTCCGTGCCGAACGATCCCGCCGGATCTTACCATAGGAGGCGCCATGATGGCGTGCCTCCTGCTTCTCGCGGCCTCCCAGGCGGCGCCCCTGGCGCCCGAAGAGTCCGCCCGCCGCCTCAACCTGCCGGAAGGCTTTCGCGCGACGGTCTTCGCCGCGGAACCCGATCTGGTCCAGCCCATCGCCTTCGCCCTGGACGACCGGGGTCGCGTCTGGGCGGTCGAGTCCCGCTCGTATCCGGACTGGCTCCCGCCGGGAACCGAAGGCCGCGACCGCATCCTCATCTTCGAGGACCGCGACGGCGACGGCCGCTTCGACTCCCGCCGCGTCTTTCACGACCGGCTGGCCAACGTCTCCGGCCTCGCGCTCGGCTTCGGCGGCGTATGGCTCTGCGCGACTCCGTATCTTCTCTTCATCCCCGACCGCGACGCCGACGACCGCCCGGACGGCCCGCCGGAGATCCTCCTGGACGGCTGGAACCTGAAGGGCCGCCACAACGTGGCCAGCAAGCCGAGCTGGGGACCCGACGGCTGGCTCTACGGAGGCCACGGGATTCTCTCGACGTCCCTCGTGGGCCCGCCGGGGGCGCCCGACGGCGCGCGCACCGCGATCAACTGCGGCGTCTGGCGCTATCATCCCGTCCGCCGCCGCTTCGAAGCCGTGGCCCACGGCACCACCAACCCCTGGGGACTCGACTGGGACGAAGCGGGCGAGCTCTTCATCACCAATTGCGTCATCCAGCATCTCTGGCACGTGGTCCCGGGGGCGCATTACGAACGGATGTACGGCCAGGACGTCACGGCCCCGAACCTCTACGCCCTCATGCCGGCCGCGTCCGATCATCTCCACTGGGCCGGCGGACGCTGGCAGGACGCCCGCGGCCAGGAACGCCACCTCGAGCACGGCGGCGGCCACGCCCATGCGGGAGCCCTGATCTACCTGGAGGACACGTGGCCCGCGCGGTATCGGGGAACGCTTTTTACGGTCAACCTTCACGGCCGCCGCGTCCAGAACGACCTTCTGGAGCCGCGGGGCTCCACCTACCGGGGCCGCCACGGCCCCGACTTCCTCCGGGCGGAAGACCCCTGGTTCCGCGGCCTGGATCTTCAGGCCGGACCGGACGGAAACGTCTTCCTCTCCGACTGGAACGACACGGGCGAATGCCACGACTACGACCGCGCCGAGACCGAAACCGGACGCCTTTTCAAAATCTCGTACGGTCCGTCCCGCCGTGTCGAAGTCGACCTCGCCCGCGCCGCGGACGCCGATCTGGTGGCGCGGCTCGCCGGCCGGGCCGAGTGGTTCGCCCGGCGGGCCCGCCGGATCCTTCAGGAGCGCGCCGCGGAGGGACGGCTCGAAGCGGGTACGATCCGGGCCCTCGAAGCGAGGTTCCGCGCCGAAACGTCCGCCCCGCGGAAGCTTCGCGTCCTCTGGGCGCTCCACGCCACGGGAGGGCTTTCGGAGGCGCTCCTGGCGGAAGCGCTCGCGGTTCCCGAGGAAGACGTGCGCGCCTGGGCCCTGAGGCTGGCCGCCGACCTGGGCCCTCCTCCCGAGTCCCTGCGCCCGCTCCTGCTCGAACGGGCCGAGCGGGATCCCTCGCCGCGCGTGCGCCGCGCCCTCGTGGAGGTTCTCCGGCGCCTTCCCCCGCGCGAGCGGTTTCCGATCGCCGAGCGCCTGGCGGTCCGGGCGGAAGATGCGGAAGATCCGCACCTCCCGCTCCTGCTCTGGTATGCCCTCGAGCCGGCCGCCGCCGCCGACCCGGCGCGCGCCGCGGAGCTTCTCTCCCGGACGCGCTGGCCGCTGCTGCGCCGCTTCCTCGCCCGCCGGCTCGCCTCCTACTGAGGAAGCTCGGGAACCGCGTCGATCCCCGGCGGACGCTTGTCGCCCGTCAGCGTCCGGAGAAAGGCGATCAGATCTTCCTTCTCCGAGTCCGTCAGCTTGATGGGCTGCATGAAGATCGAAAGATTCCGCGGCTTGGGGTTCAGGGCCGGCGCCTTTTCGTAGTGGTCGATGACCTCCCGCAGCGTCCGCATCGACCCGTCGTGCATGTAGGGGGCCGTCAGGGCGATGTTGCGCAGCGTCGGGGTCTTGAACGCGCCGTAATCTTCCTCCCGTCCGGTGACCTTCATGCGTCCCGGATCGCCGTCCCCGAGTCCCAGGTTGTGGAACCGGTTGTCGCTGAAATTCGGGCCGGAATGGCACGTGGCGCACCGGCCCTTGCCGGTGAAGATCTCCAGGCCCCGCTTGGCCGCCTCGCCGATGGCCGAATCGTCCCCCCGCGCATAGCGGTCGAAGGGGGAATCCAGGTCCACCACCGTCCTTTCGAAGGCCGCGATCGCCCGGGCGACCGTGTCGAGCGTGGCCGGCCCGCCGAACACTTCCTGGAAGCGTTTCCGATAACCGGGGATGGAGTTGAGCACCTGGAGCATCCGCTCGGGCGACGCGTTCATCTCGTCCGGACTCATGATCGGCCCCTTGGCCTGCTCCTCGAGGGTCGCCGCCCGGCCGTCCCAGAACTGGGAGGTGTAGTAGGCCGCGTTCAGAACCGTGGGCGTCGCGCGCCCGAGGCCCTTGTGATGGAATCCCAACCCCTTGGGCAACCCGTCCGCCCAGCCGAGCGCGGGATTGTGACACGTGGCGCACGATATGACGCCGTTGCCGGAAAGCCGCGGGTCCCAGTAAAGCATCCGGCCCAGCTCGACCTTCGCGGGCGTCCGGGGATTGTCTTCCGGATCCCTCACCGGCCGCAGCGGCCCGAGGAAGGCCGGAAGATCCCGGGGCTCCCGGCGCGATTCCTCCTGCGCGCGCGCCCCGCCCAGGGCGGGCGCCGCCGCGGCCAGAACCAGCAGAAATGAGCGGACCGTTCGGACCATGAATCCCTCCATCCAACGCATCCCAGAAAAACGCTCCCGTCGGGCTCCATATTCCCCGCCCGCGCGCTCCTGTCAAGCCCCCGTTCGAGCGAAATACTCCCCTCGAAAAGCTGGAATTGAACCTGAAGATGAGATAAAATTTTCCCGCGACCGGGGAAAATCGGCGGCCGTTCTAAAAGAGGGGAGGGATCGAACGCTTGAACTCCGGATCCCGTCTGCTCGTGGCCGACGACGACGTCGTCATTCTCGAACTCATCCGCGGCCTGCTGAAGGGGCGCGGCTACGGCGTCGAGACGTGCACCGACGGGCCGACGGCCCTGAAGCTCCTGTGCGAAAAGCCCTTCTCCCTGGCCGTCCTGGATCTCGACATGCCGGGACGCACGGGACTGGACGTCGGGCTGGAGCTGCGCCGCCGGGGAAAAGACACGCCGATCCTTTTCATCTCCGGCAACTTCTCTCCGGAGACGCTTCGGGCGTGCCGCAGCCTTCCGCGTTCGGAATGCCTGGAAAAGCCCTTCAACGTGGCGGTGTTTCTCGACGCGGTGGCGAAAGGCGTCGAGCTCTGCGACGGGTCGGCGGCGCCTCAGCCCCCAGCGTCCGGGCGATAAGTCCCAGGATGTGCGCACATCGCCGCAACGGCGGCCCTCCCTCGGCCTCCCCGCATTCCTCCGCCCCCTCCGCGCAGACCGCCGCGCACAACCGCTCCACGCGCTTCCCGCGAGGGGAACGGCGCAGGAGAAAATCGGCCGCCACCTGGCAAAGCTCCGCGCAGTCCTGAAGGAGCGTCACCCGCGAATCCGAAACGTCCCCGCGCCGCGAGACCCGATCCAGAATCGCCTCGAGACATGCGTCGTATCCCGTCAGGCAGAGATCCGCGCGTCTTCGCCGCAGGAGCCCCGATCCCCGAACCGCCGGCAGCGCCCCCATGCTTCGCGTCCTCTCCCCTCTTGAGCCGGAAGCCGCGGAGCCCGTTATCGCCTCTTCCCGGCTTGCCTCCCGGACGTGGGACGTTTCCTCGGCGTTCGAGGGAACCGGCCTCGCCCGCCGCCTTCGCGAAGCCGGCGTGCGGCGACTCTGGGTGCGCCCCGTGGACGCGCGCTCCGGAGACGGCGATCGCGCGCTCGAAGAGATGGCGGCGGCCGGGAAGGAAACCGTTGAGAGACGCCGGGCGGCCTGAAGCCCCCTCTCACGGAACGGCGGTCACCGCGGCCAGCGACGGCCGCAGCGCCAGGACCGGCACGCCCGCGCCGCGCAGCACGCGCTCGGTCACGCTGCCGGCCGCCAGGCGCGCCAGCCCCGTCCGCCCGTGCGTGGTCATCGCGATGAGATCCGCCGGACGCCGCCGGGCCGTCGCCAGGATCATCGTGGCGGGATCGCCCTCCTCCACGAGCGTCTCCGTCGCCACGGCCGCTTCCGCCAGGAGGCGCGCCGCCTGGGACAGGTCGCGCTCGGCTTCTTCCCGCTCCGCGCCCGCCGGGCCCGGCTCGACCACGCGCAGGAGCACCACGCGCGCCCGGACGATCGAAGCCAGCTCGCGCACCCACGGGAGGACGCCGCGGGCCAGGCCGCTCCCGTCCAGCGGAACAAGAACCGTGCGCAGGGCGTGCTCCGCCCCCGGCGCCCACGCGTCCCCCCGCGGCGGCAGGAGCGGCCGGATCGCCAGGACCGGAACCACGCTCTCCCGCAGCACCCGCTCCGTAACGCTGCCGAAAAGCGCGCGCTCGATCCCGGTGCGCCCGTGCGTGGACATCGCGACGAGGTCCGCGTACTCCTCCGCCGCGACGTCGGAGATGACCCGCAGGGGCGCCCCCACCCGCACGAAGGTCCGGACCAGGAACCCCTGCCCCGTCAGGCGCTCGGCGACGGAGGCCAGATGCCGCTCCGCCGCCCCCCGCTCCTCGCTCAGAAGCTCCGCCAGCGGCTCCACCGCGGCCGGCGTCACGGCGCGCACCAGAAAGAGCTGCACTCCGCTGCGACGGACCAGGGGACGGAGATACGGAAAGATGGCCTCGGAAACCGGAGATCCATCCAGGGGAAGAAGGACGCGCTGAAACATGGAGGGCCTTCCCTCTCCGAGAGCCCCCGGACGGAGGCGACGTTACGCGTCCCTCCCGGAGTCAGCGAACGAAGTCGTCCACCGCGCGCCGGACTCCGGCCGGATACGGCCGCTCCTCCGTGCGCGCCGCGGCGAAGATCTCGAGGAATTCCTTCGCCAGCCCGGGCCGTTCCGCCGCCCGATCCGTCGTCTCGAAAGGATCCTCTCCGAGGTCGTACAGTTCGAGCGGCGCCTCCGGCCGCGGACGGATCGCCTTCCAGTTCCCTCGCAGCGCCGCCTGGGCCAGGCCGTCGCGGAAGGGATACTCCCAGTAGAGGCAGCCCGGTCGCGTCCCCGGCAGCTCCCGAAGAACCGGCGCGAAGGAAACGCCGTCGATCCCGGCCGGAGGCTTCACCCCCGCCAGATCGGCCGCCGTGGGGAGAACATCCCAGAACGCCGTCGTGCGGTCCGTCACCGCGCCGGCCGGCACGCGACCGGGCCCCCACGCGATCAGGGGCACGCGGAGGCCGCCTTCGTAGAACTGCCCCTTCGCGCCGCGCAGGCCGCCGGTTCCCCGGAAGAATTCCACGAGCGCCTGCCAGGGCGCCCCTCCCTGAGCGCCGTTGTCGGAGGTGAAAAAGACGAACGTGCGGTCCGCAATTCCCAGCTCCCGAAGAAGCGACAGGACCTCTCCCACCGCCCGATCGAGACGGCCGACCATGCCCGCGAAGGTCGCATAGGCGTCCTCCGACCCGCGATATCCCGGCCGGGGATCCGGGACCGCCCTCCGGGGAAACCGGCCGCGATACGGGGCTTCCGAATCCTCCGGCACGGCCAGTTCGACATGGGGCAGGGTGTACGCGAGGTACGCGAAGAACGGCCGGTCCTTGCGGCGGCGGATGAAATCGAGAGCCCGCTCGTGAATCGCGTCGTGAACGTACCGGCCCGCGCGGCGGCCTTCGTTCTCGGGAAGAAGGCGTCTTTCAAAGTTGTCCCAGACCCAGTACGGGTAGTGGAAGTGGGCGTGCATCTGATCGAGCTGTCCGAAAAACTCGTCGAATCCCTGCCGCAAGGGATGCCCGGGACTCTCCGGACGGTTCCCCAGGCCCCATTTCCCGAACAGTCCCGTCGCGTAGCCGGCGGGCTTGAGCACCTCGGCCATCGTGACGTCCTCGGAATGAAGGTATCGATCGCCGCCGTTGGCCCGGACGGGCGTGTGGCCCGTGTGCTGTCCGGTCATGAGCGCGGACCGCGAGGGGGCGCAGACGGAGGATCCGGCATACGCGCGGACGAAGCGAAGTCCCTCGGCCGCCATGCGATCGAGGTTGGGCGTGCGGATTTTTTCCTGCCCGTAACACCCCAGATGCCCGTACCCAAGGTCGTCGGCCACGATGAGGACGAGGTTCGGCCGGCGGCCGGCCGCCTCCTCCGGCGCCGGGGGGGCTCCGCAGCCGGCGAGCGTCACGGCGAAAAGGGCGCGCACCCAGGAATGCATGGCTTCCCTATAAACCCTTCGCCGCGGAAGCGGTTTCGGGGGATCCCGTTCCGGCGCCGCCGTCTTTCCCGAGGAAAAGCCCTCCCGTAACGCACCCCGTCGCCCGGGACTCCCTAGGCAAGGAGACCTCTATGCCTCCGGTCCGGGACCCCGACCTCTTCGACCGCATCCTGCTCGCCCTGGACGGCTCCCCGCTGGCCGAAGCCATTCTTCCCCAGGTGCGCCGGGTGCTGAAGCTGCGCGACTCGGAAATCCTGGTCGTGCGCGCCTACAGCCCGCCGCTTCCGGCCGGCGACTTCGCCTACCCGCCGATGATCGACGCGGCGGAACGGGAGGCGCGCGAGTACGTGGAAGGAATCGTGCGCCGCCTGGCCGACCAGGGGGCGCGGGCGCGCGCCGTCGTGCGACAGGGCGCCGCCGCCGACGTGATCCTGGAAACGGCGGAGCGGGAAGGAGCGAGCCTCATCGCGATGTCCACGCACGGCCGTACGGGCCTGGCGCGCTGGATCTTCGGAAGCGTCGCCGAGAAGGTCCTCCGCGCGAGCCCCGTGCCCGTCCTTCTCGTGCGCTCCTTCGAACGCGGCGCCGGCGGCCGGCCGAGGCCGCGCGCGGCGGAGGAGATCTTCATCGGTCGCGTGCTCGTCCCCCTGGACGGCAGCGAGTTCTCGCTCCGCGCGCTTCCCCACGCCGCGTCCCTGGCGGAGCTTTTCGAGGCGGACGTCCTCCTCCTTCACGTCACGGGCCCGGAGGAAACTCCGCGCCCGCGGGCCGAATCGGTTCTCGAACGCGCGGCCGCCCAGCTGGCGACCCGCGGGCTCGGCGTGGACATCCGGGTGCGCCGGGGAGATCCGGCCTCCGAGATCCTGGAAGCCTGCCGCGCCGAACGGGCCGACGCCGTCGCCATGGCCACGCACGGCCGCTCGGGCCTTTCCCGCTGGACGCTGGGCAGCGTCACCGAAAAGGTCCTGCGGGGCGCGGAGGTTCCTCTCCTGGTGACTCCCCCGCCGGCCTCCGCGGCGGCGGCGCGGGCCGCGTCCTGACCGTGGACCCTACCCCGTGCGGCGACGCGGCGCTCCGCCGCGCGGCTTTGAAATCCGCTCGACCACCTCGCCGGCCACCCGCTCGCCCCCCGCGCGCGCCAGCTTCCCGAGCGAGACGATGCCCAGGAGCGCGCCCTGGGCGTCCACGACGAAGGCGCGGTGCTGCCGCTTCTCCTCCATGAGCCGGACGGCGTCCGCGAGGCTCTGATCCTCCGAGCAGCATACGGGGTCCGGGTTCATCACCTCGCGCACGCGGGTCTGGCCGGGGTCGCGGCCCTCGGCGGCCAGGCGCAGCGTGATCTCGCGGTCGGTCAGGACGCCCACGATCTTTCCGTCCTCGCAGACCGCCAGCGATCCGAGGTCCTCGGACTTCATTTTCTCGGCCGCCTCGCGGACGGTGACGTCGGGAGGCACGATTTCGACGGCGGGCGTCATGATGTCCCGAAGCTTGCGGCCGGCGGATTTCCGTGGGGACATGGCGGAACACCTCCAAGCAGGGCCGATGGAAAACGAGAGCCAGGCCCGCCGCGTAAGTCCCCACGGGGAAGACCGTCGATCGCTCTTCGGCTTCCGCGCGTGGACCTCAACGGTCGGGTCCAGCTCTCACCCCGGAGATCCCGCACGGGGACGGGGTGTTACGTCCGCCGGAACGCCTTCCGCCCCTTACCACCGATCCCGCGCCTCGGCGAACCCGCGGCTCCGGGCGCAGTGAGCGGAGCAGTAGATGGCCCCTCCCGCTTCGACGCCGTGGCCCACGATCTTCAGGCCGCAGCGCGCGCACGCCGGCGCGAGCACGTGAATCGCGCACTCGAAGCAATCGAACGTGTGGGTCACTCCCGACAGGACGATCTGCATGGGCTTGTCGTAATCGTTTCCGCAGGCTTCGCAACGGAGCGTCATGGGAACCTCCCTCTGCCATCGGGACTCGCGGCCGACGGCACTTCCCGTCGAGCCTCCGCCCGGCCCCTCCGTTACGGATCATTCCCTCTCCAACTTGTGTTCTTTCTTTTTTTTCACTCTCACTTTTTATATCTGCGGAGGGAACCGTTTTGGTAGCATCGGGCCTGTCGACCGGGGGGTTGTAGGGTACAAGGAGGGGGATGTCATGCTCAGGCAACCCGCCCGCGCGCCGATCGCCCCGGAGGCCGGCGCCGACGCGACCCTCGTGTGCGACCTCGAAGGCCGCATCGTGGACGCCGATCCCGCGGCCTGCGCCCTGACGGGTTACAACCGCGACGAACTTCTTTCCCGCACGCTCTGGGACCTTTCCGACCCCGGCGAGACCGCCCTCGCGCGACAATGCCTGGAGGCCCTCCGTCCGGAAGCGAGCGTCGCTCTGGAAATCCGCCTGCGTTCGAAAGGCGGGATCGCCCGGCCCTTCCACGTTCAGATGTCCGGCACGCTCCTCAACGGGCGCCGGCACGCCGTCGCCCGGGTCGGATGGCGCCGCCGGGCCGCCGACCGGCTGCCGGAAGACCGGGACTTCATCCGCGCGATCCTCGAAACCGTCGGGTCGCTCCTGCTCGTCGTGGACCCCCAGGGCCGGATCGTCTTCGCCAACCGCGCCCTGGAGCAGGCGCTCGGGGCGAGCTTCCGGGACCTGCGCGGCCGCCTCTTCTGGGAGTTCCTCCCCCTCCTCGAAGCGGAGCGGATGCAGGCGCTCTTCCCCAAGCTCGGAGCCTCGGACTTCCCCAACCGGTACCTCAGCTTTCTTCCGCCCCGCGACGGCCGCCGGCGCCGCATCCTCTGGTCCAACACCGCCATGGCCGACGCCGACGGCCGCCTGCGGTACGTGGTCTCCTCGGGCCTGGATCTCAACCCGCGGGGCGCCGTGCGGCCGGAACTCCGGGCGGGCGAGGAGCTCCTGGCGCTCATCACGGACGCCGTGCCGGTCCTCATCTCCTACGTGGACCGCGAGGAGCGTTTCGTCTTCAACAACCGGCGGTTCCAGGAATGGTTCGGCGTGCCGCCCTCCGAAGCCCGCGGCCGGTCCCTGCGCGCGGTCCTGGGCGAGGACCTCGACCGGCGCCTGCGGCCGCACCTGGAGGCCGTCCGGGCCGGGCGGCGCGCGGCGTTCGAAATCCCCTTGCCTCTGAAGGGCGGCGAGGACCGATGGATCGCGATGACCTACCTGCCCCACCTGAGCGCGGACGGCCGCGTCGAAGGCTTCTTCGCCCTGGGGACCGATATCACCGAACGCAAGCTTGCCGAGGACGAAGTCCGCCGGCTCAACGCCGACCTCGAACGCCGGATCGAGCTTCGCACCGCAGAGCTTCGCGAGGCGCTCTCCGAAATGGAAGCCTTCACCTACACCGTCGCTCACGACCTTCGAGCCCCGCTGCGCGCCGCGGCGGGATTCAGCCAGGTGTTGCTCGAAGACTTCGCGCCGCTCCTGCCCGAGGGCGCCCGGGAGTGCATCGTCCGGATCGACCAGGCCAGCCGGCGCATGGACACGCTGATCCGCGACCTCCTGCACTACAGCCGCCTCACCCGCGCCAGCCTTCAGCCGGAGCGGATCGACCCGGCCCGTCTCCTGAAGGACGTCCTCGAATCCATGGCCGCCGAGATCCAGGAACGCCGCGCCTGCGTGTCCGTGGAAGGGCCCTGGCCCGACGTCCTGGGCGACCGGACCGCCCTCAGCCACGTCCTGACGAACCTTCTCTCCAACGCCGTCAAGTTCGTGCCTCCGGGGGCGGCCCCGCTCGTGCGCGTCCGCGCCGAACGGCGCCCGGGCGCGGTCCGAATCTGGGTGGAGGACAACGGTATCGGCATCGCGCCGGAACACCACGAGCGCATCTTCGGAATTTTCCAGAGGCTCCACCGGCCGGAGGAGTACCCCGGCACGGGCATCGGTCTGGCCATCGTCCGGAAGGCCGTGGAACGCATGAACGGCCGCGCGGGCGTGGAATCGCAGCCGGGGGAGGGAAGCCGGTTCTGGGTCGAACTCCCCCCGGCGTAACGCCGGGCGCGCGCGCCGCCTCTTCCTGAGGGTGTTCGCGCGGATCCTCGTCGCCCTGGACGGTTCCTCCGTCGCCGAAGCCATCCTTCCGGCGGTCCGGCGCCTGGCCCGCGCGGCCGGCTCGGAGATTCTCCTCGTCAAGGTCGAAAGCGCATCGCCGGTCGAAGGGAGCGCCGCCCCCCAGGATGAGACGCTCTTTTTCGCCAACCGGTATCTCAAGGTGCTGGCGCTGCGGCTCTCCCAGGAAGGTTTCCGCGCGCGCCCCTCTCTTCGAGTGGGTCTCCCGGGACCGACCCTCACCCAGGCGATTCGGGAGGAAGGGGCCACCCTCGTGGCCATGGGAACCCACGGCGCGACGGCTTCCCAGGACGTCGCGTGCGGGCGTGTGACCGAGCACCTGCTTCGCACCAGCCCCGTCCCCCTCCTCGTGACGCGTTCCGCGGAGCCGGCGGCCGAACCCGCGCTCCGGAACCTCCTCGTGCCCCTGGACGGAGGCCGCGCCTCCCTCGCGGCGCTGCCTTACGCCCTCGAATTCGCCCGCGGCCTCGGAAGCGGAATCCGCCTGCTTCACGTCCTGCCCGCGGGCGTGACGAACGATCGGACGCGCCGCTGGCTCGAACGTCTGAGCGAGGCGATCGCCCGGGAAGGCGTCTCCTCCGCCGCCGCGCTTGAGTGGGGGGATCCCGCCGATAAGATCGTGGAGACGCTCCGGACGGCCCAGGCGGACGTCCTGGCTCTGGCCACCCACGGACTTCGCTGCGAAGCTCCTGAAGTCCCGGCCGGCCACGTGGCCGAACGCGTGCTCCGGCGCGCGGGCGTGCCGGTTCTTCTCGTCAATCCTTCCCTCGCCGATCCCGGTCGCCTCGTGGGAACGCCGCTCGAGGAGTTCGACTCCGGAGCGTGACCGGATTCAGCGATCTCCGAGCCGCGCGCAGCGAAGCACCGCCAGCGGACACGGCGCCCTCCGGACCACCTCCCGGAAGGTCTCCGCCCGGCCTGCCGCCGGGGTCCCCCGCCAGGACAGTCCGATCAGGTCCGCGCCCTCCTCCACGGCGCGGCGGAGGATCGCCTCCCCGGCCTCCCCCGTCGCCAGGTGAAACCGCACGGTCAGGCCCTCGGGAATCCGGCACAGGCAGTGCAGCCGCTCCATGAATTCCGACGCCCACTGGGGCCATTCATGCTGCGGCTGGTCCACATATCGAGGCGCCGTGAGCGCCCCCGCCTCGCGCCGCCCGGACGCCCGCCCGCCGGAGACATGGAGGAACTCGACCGCCGCCCGGGCCGCCGCGGCCAGCTCGATCACCGGACAGAGCGCCGCCGCGGACGCGGGAGCGCCGTCCATCGGCAAAAGCAGCCGCCGCAGCGCCCACCCCGTCCACGAGCGACCCGCCGGAACGAGGACGACCGGAACGGACGAAGCGCCCAGCAGGCGCAGGACCACCGGCCCCGGCTCGCTCCGAACCCGCAGGGCGGCCACGATCAGGGTCCCCTCCCGCGCCTCCGCCGCCCGCAGGATCTCCTCCCCCGGATCTCCCACGGCCACCTCCAGCATCGCGCCCGACAGCATCTCCGCCGTCAACCCCAGGCGGCGCCGGACCTCCTCGAGCGGCACCTCTTCCGGCGCCACGTGCAGAAAATGGACCGGCGCTCCGGCCAGGCGCGCCAGCGAGCGGGCGACCGGCAGAGCCAGAGCTCCGTCTTCCGCCCGCTCGAGCGGGATGCACACCGCTTCCGCCTTCCACCCCAACCGCTCCGGATTCATGCGACCTCCCGCCTCCAGACGCCCTCCCGCCGGCGCTCCCAGAGCGCCTCCCGACCCGGAACGACGGCTTCCGGCGACGCGCCGTTTCCTACCGCCACCGGAACCTCCGCGCCGCCTTTCACCTCCAGCCGGACCCGAGACGGCGCCACGGTCACGACCACCCGCCGCCCCCGCCACCGCAGGGCGAACCGCAGCGACCGCCACGCGGGGGGCAGATGGGGGTCCAGAACGATCGCGTCCTCCGTGTCCACCCCCCCGGGCTGCGGCGAAGGCGGTCGAAGACCCGCGAACCCGAAGACGGCCGCCTGCCAAAGCCCGCCCTGCGCGGCCAGATGCACGCCCCCCGCGGCGTTGCCCATGTTGTCGGCCAAATCGATCTCCCCCGTCTGCCGAAAATAGCGCGCCGCTTCCTCGATTCGCCCCAACCGCGCCGCCAGCGCCGCGTGCACGGGCGGGCTCAGGCTGCTTCCATGCCCCGTGCGCGGTTCGTAGTAGCGGTAGTTCGCCTCCCGCACCTCCGGCGGGAAGCGATCCCACAGGAGGTGGATCAGCATGAGCACGTCCGCCTGCTTGATGATCTGGGAACGCCTCACCCGCTCGCGCCCAAGCAGCACGTCCAGCGGGAGCGTCCGCCCGACGTACTCGGACGGATCGATGAACTCCAGCCCGAAGTAACCCCGAAACTGCTCGAAGAGCCCCGTTTGCGGATCCCACCCCGTGTAAAGGCGGGCCGCCGCTTCCCGCCAGCCGCGAAGCTCGTCGAGCCCCAGCTCCAGGCGATCCGCCAGACGCCGCCAGACGCCGGAATGGCGCTCCTGGAGCGCTTCTGCGGCGTCCGCCGCCGCCTCGAGGTTCCAGCGCGCCATTCCGTTCGTGTAGGCGTCGTCGTCCACGTCCTCGTGATATTCGTCGGGACCCACCACGTGGCGGATATGCAAAAGACCGTCCTCGCCGGGTTCGACGCGACTCTTCCAGAAGCGCGCCGTCTCGAACAGGATCTCCGCTCCGGCGCGCGTGAAAAACTCTTCGTCCCCCGTGACCCGACGGTAGAGGTCCACCGCGTAGGCGACATCCGCCGAGATGTGATGCTCCTGCTCGCCGCTGAGAATGCGGATCACTTCCCCGTCGGGAGCCACGACGTACGGCGGCGTCGTGTCCTCTCCGGAGTCCGCCGACTCCCACGCGTACAGCGCCCCGCGATATCCGAAGGCGCGGGCCCGCCGGCGGGCCGCTTCGAGCGTGCGATGCCGGTACAGGAGCAGGGCGCGGGCCGAGTCCGGATGAGTATAGGCATAGAAGGGCGCCATGAACGTCTCGGTGTCCCAGAAGACGTGTCCCTTGTACACGCCCCCCGTCAGGCCGCGCGCGCCCACGGAAACCCCCGGGTCTTCGGGATCGGCCGCTCCGATCAGATGGTAGACGGCGAACCGAAGCGCCCGGGCGTCCGCCGCGCTCCCCTCCGGCGCGACCTCCGCATCCTCCCACCGGAAGGACCACGCCGCGACGTGCCGGGCTGCCAGGTCCTCGGCGTCCGCGGCCAGGGCCTCGGCCAGCCGGCGTTCCGCCTCCCGGACCGGATCGTCCGTCTCCCGCGAGGTGATCGCCGCTGCGAAGCGATCCAGCCGCCACGAACGCCCCATCTCCGCTTCCGCCTCCCAGAAGGTCACCGCGCCTTCGTCACGGAAGCCGGCGGGAGACCGGACCTCGCCCCACGGAGCCGTCAGGCGACCCACTACGGCGAAGGCGACCGCCGCGGACCCGCCCGGCGGACGGACCCCGAGCAGCGCCGGCCGTTCCCCCTCCTGAGGCCGCCGGAGCAGGACCTCGTCCCGCGGCGAGGCGGGACGCAGCGCGCTCTCCAGCCGGATCCGACCGCCGTAGTTCAGGGGTGTCACGACCGCCGAATCAAAGAGGATCCGCCGATCCGCCATCGACGCCAGCCGCAGCGAACGGACCCGCGTCACGCGGCCCGCGCGGTCCCGGCAAACCCATTCGCGCTGAAGAATGCCCTGCCGAAGATCGAGCACGCGCCGGTGCTCGAGATTCTCCACGTTCTCCGGAACGAGGGGTTCTCCTTCCACGATCAGGGCGCGGCCCACCCAGTCCGGGCCGGTGAAAAGCTCCGGAACGGCTCCGGGGCGCGGGTCGCGTCCGAAGATCCCGGCGACAAAGGTGGCCGGTCTCGAAAGAGACGTTCCCTCCTCCAGGGATCCGCGGACGCCGATATGACCGTTGGAGACGGCGAAAAGGGATTCGATTTCGTGCTCGCGCACGAGTTGAAAGCCCTCTTCCACGAGAAGCCATTCGGGGTCCGAGGGCGGCGGTCCGGGAAGGTCGGGCCCGCAGGGGCCTTCACGGAGCGCGACCTGCCGCCCCAGCAGCTCGAGGAACCGCGGGGGCCCCCCGCCCAGAGGGATCACCTCCGGAGGCACGCCGCCGGGCTCGGGACCTACGGAGACGAAAACCGCCCCGCGGGTTGAAGGACGGATCATGCGCGCATCGCTGCCCGGGACGCCGTCCAGAAGGCCGAATTCATCCCCGGCGACCAGGACGTCCGAAGGTCCCAACCCGCGCGGCGCCGCCCGCTCCCGCATCATCCAGTCCACGGCGTCTCCCTTGTCCGTCAGGCCGATCTCGATGTGCTTGGCGTCGGTCGTGATGCGGGCCTCGGGCAGGCCGCGGGATCGCGCGGCCTCCGCGGCCCGTTCCAGCGCCTCGTCCAGGCCGCGCAGGCCGGCCTTCCGGAGCCGCGCCTGAACCGCCTCCAGGAGCGGCCCGATCCGGGACTTGGGAGGGTCCGCCCAGTCGGGCTCCGGGATTAGGTCGATCTTGCGCCGGTTGAGTCGGTCGTAGATGCGCCCGATCTTCAGGCCTCGCGCCTCCAGTTCCGCCGCCAGCAGCTCGGCCGCCTCGGTAAGACTCCGATCCTCCTCGGGCGTGGCGATGCGCCGCCCGAGGAGCACGGCGTTCCCCTGCTCGTCGAAGCCCCAGATTTCCGACCCCCGGTTCGTGGCCAGGGTCAGGCGTCGCCGGGCGGAAGGCGGCAGGGACCGCAACCAGGGCCGATCCAGGTTCCCGAAGTGAGTGCCCGTAACCACGAAGATGAGGACGTCCCGCGCGGCCAGTTCGCGCAGAACCCGGCCCAGCGCGACCGCTTCTTCGCGCCGGTCGTGGACGGCGGTGCCGTCCCAGTCGAACGCGATCAGCCGGAAAGGCCGGTCGAGAACGGAACCGCCTCCGGAGGGGGGCATGAACGCCTCGGCGGGAACGTTTCATGATGGTGAGCGCCGGGGGGCCCCGGTCGTTACGCCGCCGTCCGGCGGACTTCTTTAAATCAATTCCTTTTGCCTTTCCGGGGCTGAGCTATACTGAGTAGGAGGATTCCGACCGGGAAAGCCGCATGGAGAAAAGCTGCGTCAACCACCCGGAATCGCACGCGCTGGCCACCTGCAAGGCGTGCGAGAAGTCCGTGTGCCTGATGTGTGTGGTGGACGAGAAGGAAGGGACCTTCTGCTCCCAGGAGTGCCACAAGGTCTTCTGCGAGGTTTCCGACTGGGCCAGCCCCGGCTCCTCCCCGGCCGCTTCCGCCCAAGCCGCGCCCGCCGCGGCGACGGCCCCGCCTCCCGCGCCTCCCCCGGAAACCGCCCCGCCTCCGGAACCGTCCCCGTCCAAGGTGGAATCCATCTTCGACGCGGAGCCTCAGCCGGTCGCCACGGCCGAATCGGCGTCCTACGAGCCCCTGGTCGCCCCCGGCACCAAATGGCGGATGATCGGCGCCATGTGCACCGCTCATGCGGACACCCCGGCGGTGGCCACCTGCGATCGCTGCACGAAGACGCTCTGCGGCCTGTGCCTCACGGAGCTGCCCAGCGGGACGTTCTGCGTCGAGTGCGCCTCCGCCGCCCCGAAACCCGAAGCCGAGGAAAAAGCGCTCCAGCAGGCCGCCCGCGCGCCGGCCCCGCCGAGACCGGCGGCGCGGCCGCGCGCCCGGCGTTCTTCCCCGGCGGCCCGGCTTGCGGCGGTCGCGGTTCTGCTGGCGGCCCTGGGGGCGGGAGGATGGCTCTAT
>DATLZA010000117.1 GCA_035574235.1 Planctomycetota bacterium
CGCCCCGAGCCGGAGCGCCCGACCCCGCCGCCGACGGAACCTGCGCCCGCCGCCCCGCCGCCCGCCAGCCCCACCTCGGTGCGGCTCCCCGAGGGAGTCCCCCCGCGGGTCGCGACCCTTGTGGCCGCCGGCGACCGCCACTTCGAGGAAGCCATGCGGCACCTGAAGAACTCCGACCCCACCCTCAACCCCGACGGCTGGGCCGACGAAAATCGCAAGGCCCTCGAGCTCTTCCTCAAGGCCAACAACGAAGGCTACTACCCCGCCCAGGAGATGTTTGCCAACGGGGCCGTTCCCCAGCCGCTCCTGGATCGCGTCCGCGAAACGACGATGCTCTCCTCCCTCTGCCGCAAGCGCAGCGTCAGCGCGCGCCGCTGAACGGTCCCCATAGAACATGCGCCAATTGACACGTCCTCGGACCCGGCCTATACTTGACCCCCGATCCGAGGAAGCAAGCGCATGACCGCGAAGTCCCGCAACGCGCGCGTCCGCTCCGCCCCCCTCCGGAGGGACCGAGGACCGGAAGTTCCGGCGCCGGCGACGATCCTGACGGACGCGGGTTTCTCGACTCCCGAGACGTCCCTGACCCGCGCCGCCGAGGCGCTCGCCCGCGCCCTGGCTCCCGCGCGCGTCCGCATCCTCCGGGCGAACGACTCCGCCGGCGAACCGTCCCCCGCCGCCGAGGCCGGAGACCTCCCCGCCGGCGACCCCGACGATTCCTGGAGACGCTGCCTGCGCTCCGGACGCGCCGTCGCCGGCCCGGGTCGCCGCCTCTTCATCCCTCTGCCCGGCGCCTCCGGCGGCGCCGCGGGCGTCCTCGAGATCCGCCGGGCCCGGGGCTCCGCGGGCCCCCGCCTGGCCCGACAACTGGACGGCTGGAGGGTCCCTCTCGGATTGCTTCTGGAGCGTCAGAGCTTCTGGCGCGGTCTCGATGCCTTGCGGCGCTCCGAAGAACTCTATCGCTCCATCGTCGAAAACGCCGCCGACCCCATCCTGGTTCTCGACCCCGACGGACACGTAACCTGGGTCAACGCCGCCGCGTGCGCGCGCCTGGGGTACCCGCGCGCCCGGCTCGTCGGCATGAACGTCGGACGCCTCGTCAAGAAAGGATATCTCCACGCCCTCTACGTGACCCTCCGGGACCTCCTGGACGGGCGCGACGCCCGTCCCTTGCGCCTGGAGGTCCTCACCGGCGCGGGTGAGGAACGCACCGTGGAGATGGCCTGCGCCGGGATCCGCGACGCCGGCCGCGTCCGCGGGGTCTCGGCCACCCTTCGCGACATCACCGACCGCGTCGTCATCGACAAGCTCAAGAAGAACTACCTCAAATCCCTCGAAGAAGCCGTCATCGAGCGCACCAGCGAGATCAAGGAGGTCCAGCGCGCCGCGATTCTGGCGATCGCCACCCTGGCGGAGTCGATCGACGAGGACACCGGCGGACACCTCCAGCGCATCCGCCACTATTCCCGCCTCCTGGCCGACGAGCTGCGCCTGCACTCTCCGTACCGGGACCAGATCACCGAAGAATACGTCGAGCTCATCTACGACCTGTCCCCCCTGCACGACTTGGGCAAGGTCGGCATCCGCGACTGCATCCTCCAGAAGCCGGACAAGCTGACCTCCGACGAATTCGAAACCATGAAGGACCACGCCGAGATCGGCGCCCGCGCCCTGCGGATGGCCGGCCAGATGATCCAGCGCGAGTCGATCTTCTCCATCGCCGAGATGATCGCCCGCTATCACCACGAGAAGTGGGACGGCACCGGCTATCCGGCCGTCCCGATCGGCGGCGAAGTACGGCCGCTGCGGGGCGAAGAGATCCCCCTGTGCGCCCGCATCGTCGCCCTGGCCGACGTCTACGACGCCCTGACCTCTCAGCGCCCGTACAAAATGCCGTTCCCTCACGAGCGCGCCCGCGATATGATCGTGGCCCAGAGCGGGAAGCATTTCGATCCCGAAGTCGTCCGGGCTTTTCTCCGGCGCGAACCGGACTTCGTGCGGATCCGGGAACAGTTCCCGGACACGGAGCCGCCGGAGGGCCGGCCCTTCGAGCTGCCGGCCCGGGACCGAAGCTAGGCGCCCGCGCCGATTCCCGCCGGGAGACCCGTGAAGACCCGCCGCCGCAAGGGCCACGCCCGAGCCATCGAGGGCGACTACCGGGGCGAAGGCCTCCGGTTCGCCGTCGTCGTCAGCCGCTTCAACGAATTCATCACCGCCAAGCTCCTCGAGGGCTGCGAGAACACGCTCGCCCGCCACGGAGTCCGGCCCGAAGACATCGACGTCGTGTGGGTCCCGGGCGCCTTCGAGCTGGCGACGGCCGCCCGCGGCGTCGCCCGGAAGCGCGCCGCCGACGCCATCATCTGCCTGGGCTGCATCCTCCGGGGCGACACCCCCCACTACGAACACATCGCGCGGGAAACCACCCGGGGCATCGCCGAAGTGGGCCGCCGGACGGGAATCCCCACCATCTTCGGCGTCCTCACCTGCGACACCCTGGAGCAGGCCATCGAGCGCGCCGGGACCAAGATGGGCAACGCGGGACGCGCCGCCGCCCTGGCGGCCCTTGAAATGGCCAGCCTCATGAAGAAGTTATAAGGAGGGAGGCCCCAAGCCCCCGCTATGAGGAAGCGCACCCTCGCCCGGGAACTCGCCCTTCAGATCCTCTACCAGCTCGACCTCCGCGGGCCCGAAGTCCTCGACGAGGTCGAAGAGTTCCTCTCCCGCCACGCCTCCGACCCCGAAACGCTGGCCTTCGCCCGGGACCTCATCTTCGGCTGCTGGGAACGCCGGCCCGTCCTGGACGGACGCATCGAGGAAGTCGCCCGGAACTGGCAGATCGGCCGCATGGCCGCCATCGACCGCAACGTCCTGCGCCTGGCCGCCTACGAACTTCTCTTCCGCGACGACATCCCTCCTCTCGTCACCATCAACGAGGCCATCGAGCTGGCCAAGAAGTACTCCACCAAGAACTCCGGGCCGTTCGTCAACGGGATCCTCGACAACCTCCGCCAGAAATCCGCCCCCCCTCACAAGCAGAAAAAGTAGCCGATCCGGACCGCCCCCCGCCGGCGCGGCTCCCGCGGAGGATAAGGCATGGAGTCCGGCGGCCCGGGGTGCTACACTGTCGGCCCCGAACGGGGACTTGACCATGGGACTTTTCGGCGGATTCTTCGAAACCTTCAAGAAGGGGCTCCGCAAGACCAAGGAGGTCTTCGCCGCCCCGCTGCGCAGGATCTTCTCCGTCTTCCGCTCCCTCGACGAAGCGACGCTCGCCGAGATCGAGGAGGCGCTCATCACGGCCGACTTCGGCGTGGAGGCCACCCAGAAAATCATGGACGCCCTCCGCGCCGCCTACAAGCGCGGAGAAATCAAGACCACCGACAAGGTCCTCGATTTCCTCAAGGCGGACCTCAAACGCCGCCTCACCGAAAAAGGAAACGACCTCCGATGGGCCCCGTCCCCCCCCACGGTCGTTCTCGTCTGCGGCGTCAACGGCGTGGGAAAGACCACCTCCATCGCCAAGCTCGCCCACGCCCTGCGGAGCGAGGGCAAAAAGGTGCTCCTCTGCGCCAGCGACACCTTCCGCGCCGCCGCCGTGGATCAACTGGCCGTCTGGGCCGAGCGCCTCGGCGTGGACCTCGTGCGCCACCAGATGGGCGCCGACCCGGCCGCCGTGGTCTACGACGCCGCCGACGCCGCCCTGGCCCGCCGCGCCGACGTCCTCATCATCGACACCGCCGGGCGCCTCCAGACCAAGGAAAACCTCATGAAGGAGCTTTCCAAGATCCGCAACGTCGCCGCCCGGAAGATCCCCGGCGCCCCGCACGAGGTCCTCCTCGTCCTGGATGCCACCACCGGACAGAACGCGATTTCGCAGGCCGAACACTTCAAGGCGGCCACCCAGGTCACCGGCCTCTTCCTGGCCAAGCTCGACGGCACCGCCAAGGGCGGCATCGTCGTGGCCATCAAGGACAAGCTCGACATCCCCGTCAAGTTCGTCGGCACCGGCGAGACGCCCGAGGACGTGGCCCGCTTCGACGCGGATGCGTTCGTCGAGGCGCTCTTCACGGAATGACCGCGCCGCTGCGGAAGTACTTCGAGGCGCTCCTGGCGCGCTACGGCCCGCAGGGGTGGTGGCCCGGCGAAAGCCCCTTCGAGGTCATGGTCGGCGCCGTCCTCACCCAGAACACCTCCTGGGCCAACGTGCGGCGGGCCCTTGAGCGCCTCAAGGAACGGGGGCTGCTGGATCCTTTCCGCCTCCACGCGCTGGACGCCCGCACCCTGGCGGAAGTCATCCGCCCCGCCGGTTACTTCCGCGTCAAGGCGCGCCGGCTCAAGAGCCTGGTCGGCTGGTTCGTCGAACGGTGGGGCGCGGACCTCAAGCGGCTGCGGGCGCTCCCCCCGAAGCGGCTGCGGGAGGAGCTGCTCGGAGTCCACGGCGTGGGCCCGGAGACGGCCGACTCGATCCTCCTTTACGCCCTCGGAATGCCCAGTTTCGTCGTGGACGCCTACACGTACCGCGTGCTGACGAGGCACGGCAAGGCCCGCGAGGGGGCGTCCTACGGCGAAATGAAGGAACTTTTCGAGCGGGAGCTTCCGCGGGACGCCGCGCTCTACAACGAATTTCACGCCCTGATCGTGGCCGTGGGCAAGGAGCACTGCCGCCCCGTGGCCCGCTGCGCGGCCTGTCCCCTGCGAAGGTTCCTGCCCCGCCGCGGGAAAAGAAAAACCCCCCGGCCGGTCGGCCGGGGGGTGTGACGTTTCGACGCTCGGACTACTCCTGCGGGAAGCCGTTGCCGTTGCCGTTCCCGTTGGAGCTCGTGCGGACGACGTTGACGGCCTTCAGGCCCTTCTCGTCCTTCTTGAGTTCGAACTCAACGGTCTCGCCCGGGGCCAGGGTCCGGAAGCCTTCCATCTTGATGGCGGTGTGATGGACGAAAATGTCTTCCGCCACCCCCTCCTGCTTGATGAACCCGTACCCCTTCTGGTCGTTGAACCACTTCACCGTTCCCGTAGGCATCCGAATAACCTCCCATACGCCGGAACCAGACAAACCGTGCCCGCCCGCACGGACGGGCCCCTTTCTCTTTCGGCAAAGATCGGCGGACCGCTGCACCTCCCGGCCCGACAACAAAGGCGAAATTGTAGGAGCGCCCCCCGACACGGTCAAGCAAGAAATGAGCCCGCCTACCGGGGGGTGAGAACGACCGACCGGACGCTCAGGCCCCGCCCCTCGATCGCCAGACGGAAGTCCGCCCCGCCCTTCTGGCCGTTGCCGAAAAGCGCGTCCGGGAGGTCGAAAGCCTCCGTGCGCCACTCGCCCGTCCCTCGGAAGGCCGCCTCGCCGGCGGGCTTCACCGCCCGCGCCGGTGGGGGCAAGCGAGGGTCCGCCGAGTCGTACTCCAGGACGAAGCGCCCCGCCCCCACGTCCCAGAACTCCACCGCCACCGTGCAGGCGCGCCGGGTGAAGAAGGCGAACGAATCGTCCACGTCGAAATAGAGATGCCGCCGGCGGCCCGCGGGGTTCTCCCGGGTGGTGACGGCGACGAAGCCCCCCAGGCGGACGCGCTCGAATCGGCCGTCGTCGTTCTCGACCGGGCGGAGGCCTTGCTCGTGCGGCGTGTAGAGGATCGACCAGCCCACCCGGGCGTGTCCCGTGCGGGGTCCCTTCGGGGCGGGTGGAATCTCGCCGCGCCGCCAGAGCCGCAGCGCCCGGCCCGCCAGGGCCCGCGCCGCAGCCGCCCCCTCCTCCCCCGCGCGCCAGGCCTCCACGATCACCCAGCGGAATTCGAGCGCCCCCGCCGCCCGCCATGCCCGTTCCCCCGAAACTCCGCCCTCCGCGCCCACGGAGACGGCGGCATGTTCCCGGGCTTCCGCCGGATCGTCCGACCACCGCCCGAACGCCCGATCCGCCCCCCTCCAGGAAGCATGGGCCAGCACGTAGGCGGAACGGCCTTCCCAATCCGGGCGAAAAAGCGCCGCCAGCTTCGACGGAAGCGGAGCCGCCGGAGGCGTCCCCGCGGGGCGCGGCCCGATCACCACGAGCGGCCGGTCTTCGACGCGCGCCAGCCGGCGAGACGGGAACCGGCCCACCCAGGATCGAACGGCCGCGTAAAGGCGGGCGAGATCCCCGTCCCTCGCGGGGTCGATGCCTTCCAGAAGCTCCGTCTCGAGGAGCGGAGCCACCGCCGGCGGCCGGACGCCTTCGCCTTCGAGGCGATCGAAGGCGCGGGAGAGGGTCTCCGGGTCGGCGGAGGGACCGGCCAGCGCCACATCCACGCCCGCCTCGGCCATCTCCCGGAGGACGTCCGGAGCGCGGCCGCCGTCCCAAGGGGCGAACGCGAGCCGGTCGATCTCCTTGAAGGAGGCCCCGTCGGGGGCCGGCGCCAGGAGCGCCAGAGCGAGAAAGAGGCGCGTCATGCTCCCGACAGTATAGACGCGCCGGGGCGCCGGGTCACGCCACGCCGTGACGGCGGCCGGCCAGGGCGGCCCGCAGCTCCGCCAGCGTGACGTCCACCCGCCGCGGCACGAGCGCGGCCGCGTCGGAGCCGGTGACGCCCAGCCGCACCTGCGGATCCACAGCCTCCATGGCGTGGACCGTCTCGACGAGACGCCGGGCGGCGCGGTCGGTGATGACCACCGCGTAGGTCCGTCGGAAGTAGGCGATGAGCTTCTCCACGGCGCGTTTCCCCTCTCTCTCGAACGATGCGGCGGGAATCAGGCCAGATCCTCGTCGCTTTCGAGCGCGTCCTTGAAGCGGTCCAGATTCTCGATCACGAGCCCCGTGCCGCGGGCCACGCAGGTGAGCGGATCCTCGGCGATCCGAACGGGAACGTCGATCTCCTTGCGGATGGCGCGGTCGATGCCGCGGATGAGGGAGCCTCCGCCGGCCATGGTGATGCCGCGCTCGGTCAGGTCGGCGGCCAGCTCGGGCGGCGTCTCCTCAAGGGTCTCCTTGATGGCCTGAAGGATCGCCTCGAACGGCTCCTTCATGGCCTCGCGGACCTCCTCGCTGGTGACGGTGACCTTCCGGGGCATCATGGCCATGACGTCGCGGCCGCTGACCTCGAGGGTGAGTTCCTGTTCGAGCGGGTAGAGGGAGCCGATTTCGATCTTGATGCGCTCGGCGGTCTGTTCGCCGATCTGGAGGTTGTACGCGCGACGCAGGTGCTGCATGATCGCCTCGTCGAACTCGTCGCCGGCCACGCGCACGGAGCGCGAGGCGACGATGCCGCCGAGGGAGAGGACCGCCACCTCCGTCGTGCCGCCGCCGATATCCACGATCATGTTTCCGATCGGGTCGAGCATGGGCAGGCCGGCGCCGATGCCGGCGGCCATGGGTTCCTCGACGACGAAGACCTGGCGCGCCCCGGCCCGCTCGGCGGAGTTGATGACGGCGCGCTTCTCGACCCCGGTGATTCCCGAGGGGACCGCGATCACGAGCCGCGGCATGATGCCGTAGCGGCGGTTATGGACCTTCTGGATGAAGTAGCTGATGAGCGCCTCGGTGACGTCGAAGTCGGCGATGACGCCGTTGCGCATCGGACGGACGGCCACGATGTTGCCGGGCGTTTTGCCGATCATCTCCTTGGCCGTCGCGCCGACCGCCTTGCCGTCGAGAAGGACCTTGTTCGTGCCCTTCTTGACGGCCACGACCGACGGCTCCGAAAGCACGATTCCCTCGCCCTTGACGTAGACGAGCGTGTTGCAGGTGCCCAGGTCCATCCCCATGTCCTTGGAGAAGAATCCGAAGCAGCGTTTGATGATGCCCCACATGTCAGGCCTCCGGCGACACGGGGAGCCTTCCGACGGGCGCCCTACAGGCGTTGCGCTCGCGCCAGGCGAGCCGGAAGGTGTACGGTGTGCGCGCTCCCCCTCTCACGTTCCCTCTCTCCATCGGCGCCCGCAGCGGCGCCGCAAGGAAGTATAGCCCAACCCCCCGCAAAAAGCAAACCGCCGATCATCCTTCGATCCGGACGCTCCCCCTTTCACCGAAAGGCCACCAAGGTCACCATACGAAGCCCCCGGTGACTCAGCCCGAGGCGCAGACCCCGGGCCGCGGCGCGACGTTCGGCGTCTTTCTTCCATTCGACGTCCCCCAGCTCCCCCGAGCGGCGGCGGGGAGTCCGCACGTCGCGGAACCCGGCCTCGCGAACGAGCCGCTCCCACTCCGCATACGAGTGCAGGGCGACGTGCCCTTCCTTGGGAGGAACTTCGAAAAGGCGGTTGGGCGTCGTGAACACGTATCGCCCCCCGGGGCGCAGGACCCGAACGACCTCGCGGAAGTGGCGGGGCAAATCCGCGGGAGGAAAATGTTCGACCACATTGTCGCTGAGAACCGAGTCGAAGCAGGCCGCCCGAAAGGGAAGTTCCGACCCCGACGCGGCGACGAACGACGCCGACGCTCCCTCGGCATGAGCGCTCAACTCAACGGCGATCCGGAGCGCGGCCCGGTCGATATCGATCCCGACCGCCCCAAGACCGATCGCCTCGATCCCTCCGCCGCACCCGACGACGAGGGTGCGGCCCTGAACCCACGTTTCGACGTCCACCCGCAGGTAGTCCCGGGGCAGCAGAAGGTTCAGGATCCGAAGGAATGGATTCCGCGCGTCCTTCTGTCGGCGCCGGATGCGGCGAAGCTTGCTTTCCAGATAGCGCAAGCCTTCGCGGGAAAGTCCGTCGGTCCGAAAGACCACGCCCTTGGCCGATAAGAGCTTCATCCCTCAGGGCGGCGGCCGAATCGGACCGTATCAACCCGCACGCCCGCAGCCCGGTTTACTTCGGCTCGGACGTTCCGGTCGAGGGCTCGGTCGAAGGAGGCTGCGGCGTCGAAGGTTCGATCCCGGAAGGCTGTTCCGCAGGCGCCGGGGCGGCCTCCGCGGCCCGGGTCTTCTTGCTGAAGACCCAGAACTGCACGTCGTAGTGTTCCCACGCCTCGCGCCCCGACAGAATCGCCCCGGCGAGAAACGCGATGAACGTGAGGATCAGAAGCACCGTGTACACGTCGCTCTTGGGCTTGAGCGCGGCCTCCGGCACGAACTCCGCTCCGGCGGGCGCGCCCTCCCCCTGGGGCTCCACGCCCTCGGTGACCTCGTCCTCTCCGCGGTTTCGACGCGCCATGTCGGCCTCCTATCGACCGCCGCTGGGCTTGGGGGCGGACACGAAGATGTGGTTGGACACGTCGTCGGCCACGCGGGGATCCTGCTTCTTCAGGACCACCTTCCCCGCCGACCACTGCCGGTCCACCTTGTCGATCACGATCTTGGCCACGAACTCGCCTCCGCGGTAGACCGTGAACTCGTCGCTCTCCCCGACGCCGGCATCCCGGCCGATGGAAATGACCACGAGCCCGATCTCGACCGCGACCGCGGTGACCTTGCCTTCGAGCGTCTTCTTCGGGGCCACGTCCGTTTTGATGCCGAGCTGGTTGAGGTGGTTGATCTTCTCCTGGAGGTGCAGCTTCTCGCGCGCGAGCTCCACGTGCTTTTCCTCAAGCTGGGCCAGATCGTGCTGGAGCCGCTCGGCCTGCTGGCGCGCGTACTGAACTTCGGCCGCCAGGAGCGACTTCTCGTTGAGCGCCTTGGCCAGGCGCGTGCGGTGCTCCTCCACCTTGGCGGTCAGCTCCTGGATCTGGTTGAGCTGCACCTCGAGCTGCCGGACGAACACCTGGACGTCCGCTTCCATCTTGGCCAGGAGGGTTTCCGAGTTCGACAGGCTCTTCTGGAGATCCTGGATCCGCTGGGCCTTGCTGGAGTCCTCCGCCGACAGCACCGCGATCCGCTCGTTGAGGATGTCCACCATCTGGCTGCGGTTTTCCAGTTCGACGTCGCGGGCGGCGATTTCGGCGTTCTTGATCTGCTGCGTCCGGTAGTGGTAGTTGACTTCCTTGATGAACTTGTCCTTCCAGTCCACCTTGTGCGCGAAGAGGGTCGCGTCAATGCCCAGCTTGACGAGGGCAATGACGAAGACGAGGATGATGAACAGCTTCGACAGCGTGCTCATTTCGGACCCCCTTTAGAAACCCCCACGCGGACCGGGCCACTCTAGGCCCGCCGAATTTTCCTGTCAACAAAAATGCGGCCCGCCAGCGCCGCCAGAGAAGCGCCGGCGGCCAGAATTCCCGCCATGTCCCCCACCGCGCGGAAGAGGCTCCCCGCGCGCGTCAGAACGATCCGCTCCGCCAAGGTCCCCTCCACTTCCTTCCTCCGCCCCCCCTCCTCGACCGCCGCCTGAATGCGGCCCGACGGCTCGATCAGGGCCGAAATCCCCGTGTTCGTGGCCCGGATCACGTGCATCCGATTCTCAATCGCCCGGAAGCGCGCCATCGCCAGCATCTGGTCCAGCTCCGCGCTGTCCCGGAACCAACCGTCGTTGGATATATTGACGGTGAATCGGGCCCCCTTCCTTGCGATCGCGCGCGAAATTCCCGGAAAGATCGCCTCGAAACAGATCTGCGTCCCGAACCGCTCCCCCGCCGCCTCCCAGAGCGGAAAGTCGTCTCCCGCCCGCATGTCCGCCAGGTACAGCCCCGACCACCGCCGCACGAGGTCGCGGATCCAGGGGAACGTCCGCGCCAGCGGAATGAACTCCGCGAACGGCACGAGATGCACCTTGTCGTACCGCCCGACGATCCCTCCTTCGCGATCCACGTAAACCGCCGAGTTCGTAAACGCGAACTCCCGTCCGGGCCCCCGCTCCACGACGAGCAACCCGATCACCGTCGGCGCGCCCGCTTCGACCGCCGGGGAAGTCACGCGCCGATACCACGCGTCCCTCACCCAGCGCCCGCGCTCCGCGTCCCACTCCAGCCCGTAGTAGATGGCCGCCTCGGGCCAGAGGATAAGATCGGGCTTTTCCTCCGAAACCCGCCGCGTCAGCTCCACGTGCCTGCCGTAATTCTCCAGCGCCTGGGCGGCCTGGCGGGTCGAAAGCTCCTTGAGGGACTGCGGGATGTTGGGCTGGACCACCGCCACGCGAGGACCTTCCTCCCGCGGCAGCGTCTCCAGCCGAGCCGCCCCGTAGAGGAACGCTCCCGCCAGCGCCGCCGCGGCCGCCCCTCGCGCCGCGCGCCGCCCGTCCACGAACGCCGCATTCACGAACGCCACCAGCGCCGAGACCAGCCACACCCCGCCGAGGTCGGCGATCTGAACGATCCGAAGCGCTTCGTGCTGCGTGTAGCCCAGCAGGAACCAGGGAAGCCCGCCGAACAGCGTCCCCCGCGCGTACTCGAGCCCCGTCCAGGCCGCCGCGCTCCAGAGCGCCCCCAGCCGACGCACGATCGCCACGAAGAAGGCGAAATAGAGGCCGTTGTAGAGACCCAAAAGGTATGGACCTGCAGGCACGGTGTAGCGGACCCAGAAGAACCCGGCGGTGAACGCCCCCGCGCCCGCCAGCCACGAAAGCCCCAGCGGTATCCACCCGCGCGTCCGCCGCGCGTAGGCGATCAGAGGGACAAGAGCCCCCCAGGCCAGGAAACCCAGATTCAGAGGGTGAAACGACGCCCAGAAGAGAAACCCCGACAGGAACGGCAACGCGTGGATCACAACAGCACGCATTCGACGAGCGCCCCCGCTTCGTACGTCGCCCCCGGCGGAACGATCAGAAACCCGTTCGCCCGCGTCAGCGCGAAAAGATCGGCCGAACCCGCCCAGGGAACGGTCCTCGCCCGGTATCCCGCCCCCTCGAAGCGGATCTCCGCCGGAAGGAACTGGGCGCGTTCGTTGGGCCGGTCCACGGACGTCTCCAGCCGCGCCGCCACCCGGGGCCGGGACAGATCCAACCCCATCGTCCTCCCGAGATAAGGACGCACGAAGATTTCGAAGATGACGAACGAAGAAACGGGGTTCCCCGGAAGCCCGAAGACGCCGGGAGCGAAACAGAACGGACGCCCCGGACGGATCCGAACCTGGTGGAGCCGGATCCGGACGCCCTCCGCTTCGAGCGCGGGAATCACGAAGTCGCGATCTCCCGCCGACACGCCCCCCGAGATGACGAGAAGATCCCTCCGGAGTCCTTCGCGAATGCGCGCGCGAAGCGCCTCCGGATCGTCGCCGACGACCCCGAGATCGTCGCAGGCCAGACCGAGCTCCCGCACCTGCGCCGCCAGCGAGAAGCTGTTCGAATTGCGGATTTTCCCCGGCCCCGGGACTTCCCCCGGCGGCACCAGCTCGTCCCCGGTCACCAGGAGCGCCACGCGCGGCCTGGCGTAAACCCGGACGCGCGCCCGCCCCGCCGCCGCCAAAGCCCCCGCCTCCGCGGGGCCGATCCGCCGGCCCGGCCCCAGCACCCGATCGCCGCGGCGAAGCTCGCGCCCGCGGGGCGTCACGTTCTGCCCCGGCCGCACGGGCTCGAGCAGAGTCACCCGCGTTCCCTCGCGCACGACTTTCTCCACCTGCTGCACCGCGTCCGCCCCCGGCGGAAGCGGCGCGCCCGTCATGATCTTGGCGCACGTGCCGGCAACGACCGCACGGGACGGAACCCGGCCGGCCGGAACCTCCTCGATCACCTCCCGCGGTCCGGAATCCTCCGAGCGCACGGCGTAGCCGTCCATCATGGCCCGGTCGAAGGGCGGCACGTCGGCGTCGGAGACGACCTCCTCGGCCAGGGCGTGGCCGAGGGCCTCCGCCAGAGGCACGTCCACGGGGCGGGGCGGCGGCGCCTCGGCGAGGATGATTTCGAGCGCCTCCTGGACCGTCTTCATGGGCCGACCGCGCCGTTCTTCAGGCCTCCCGGTCGATGCCGTACTTCTGGAGCTTGTAGCGGAAGGAGCGCAGGGACATCTTCAAGAGCTGCGCCGCGCGGGTGTAGCTCCCGCCGGCCAGCTCCAGGGCGCGCTTGAGGTATCCGACCTCGATTTCCGCCATCGTCTGGTCGAGATCCAGCCCCCCGGCCCCCAGAGGGCGCACGGGCACGTCGGACATGGAAGCGGGCGCGCCTCCCGCGTCCGCGTCCTCGAAAAGGTCCTTGAGGGTGATCGTGGGACCCTCCGAGAGGGCGACCGCGCGCTGCACGGCGTTTTCGAGCTGGCGGATGTTCCCCGGCCAGTCGTGCCGAAGCAGCGCTTCCTTGACCTCGGGGGCGAAGCGCCGATCGGGCCGCTTCATCTCGCGGGCGTACCGGGCCAGGAAGTGTTCGGCCAGCAGCGGGATGTCGTCCCGCCGTTCGCGGAGCGGCGGGACATGGATGGGGATGACGTTGAGCCGGTAATAGAGATCCTTGCGGAAAGTCCCGCGGGCGATCTCCTGCTCGAGATCCTTGTTCGTGGCGGTGATGAACCGGACGTCCGCGCGGCGCGTCTGGACGCTCCCGACGGGCTTGAATTCCTTCTCTTCGAGGAGCCGCAGCACTTTGACCTGGAGCTGGGGGCTCATCTCGCTCACTTCGTCGAGGAACAGCGTCCCCTTGTCGGCGACCTCGACGAGCCCCACCTTGTCGGTGACCGCGCCGGTGAAGGATCCGCGGACGTGCCCGAAGAGTTCGCTTTCGAGAAGCGTCTCCGTGAGCGCCCCGCAGTTGACGGCGATGAACTTGTGCTCGGAGCGGGGCGACCCGTAGTGGAGCGCGCGGGCGATGAGTTCCTTGCCGACGCCGCTTTCCCCCTGGATGAGAACGGTGGAGTCCGTGGGGGCCGCCCGGAAGACGAGGTCCCGGACCTGGTGCATGGCCTTGGAGTAGCCGATGACCAGGCCGATTTTCTGGAGCATCTCGTCGAAGCTGCGGGCGAAATCGACGTGGCTCCCCCGGGACTGCAACGCCCGCGCGATCGTTCCCTTGACGTCCACCTGCGTGTCGAAGGGCTTCTTAATATAGTGGTAGGCCCCCAGCCGCATGGCTTCGACGGCCCGGTCCCAGGTCGAGTAGGCCGTCATGATGACGACGACGGCGTCCTCCCGGAACCGCTTGATTTCCCGCAAAAGATCGAGCCCGTCCATCTCGGGCATCTTGAGGTCCTGGAGAACGACGTCGAAGCGCTCCCTGCGGAACCGTTCGAGCGCCCGCCGCGGGTTGGTCTCGGCCACAACCTCGTAGCCCTCCTTGCGGAGCGAAATCGACAGGACGTCGCAGATGGAAGGCTCGTCGTCGACGATGAGGATCCGTCGGGCGGGGCTCATGACGAGCGTCATTCTAGCACAGGCGCCCCCGCGGTCAATCGAAGGGGGAGCGGCGACGGTCTCCGGGGAAGAAGCGCCTTCGTATTTTACGGTTTATACTTTACAGGAGAGCCCCCCGGGCTATAATCCGGACGGAAAGGAGAGAGGGTTGGCCGTGCCGTCCAAGAAACGGAGATTCTCTCCGCTGCCCCTGGCGGGGATTTCGCTGGCGCTGCTCGTCCTGCCGGCGGGGTTCTCTCAACGCGTCCGCCTGACGGCGCTGGCCGGACTTCGCCCGTTCGAGAAACTGGCCGGCCTGGTCCTGGATCCTTCCCGCCGCCTCCTCGGCGGCGCCGGCGACGCCGCCCTGCGCGCGCAGCTCGATTACCTCAACGACCAGGTCCGCCGCCAGGCCAACGAGATCGCCATCCTCCGCGCTCAGCTCGAGGCCGCCGGAGCCCTCAAACCCTACGCGCGCGAACACCGATTCCGGCTTCTGCCCGCGGATGTCGTGCTCCCCACGGACGCTTCCTCCTGGCGCAAGTCGCTCGTCCTGGCCCGCGGCGCCCGCGACGGCGTGCGCCCCGGTCAGCTCGTCGTCTACAACCATCAACTCGTCGGCCGCGTCGTCGAGGCGGCCCCCTGGACCTGCCGCGCGCAGGCGATCACCGACCCGGCTTTCCGCGCCGCCGCCGTCGCCACTCCCCAGGCCTCGGCTTCCGGCGTCACCTTCGAACAGCGCCACGTGGGCGTTTACGAGGGAACCGCCGGTCCCAACGGCCGCCTCAAGTGGATCTCGGGCGAAGTCCCGGTGGGCCGCAACAGCTACGTCCTGACCACCGAGGATCCCCACAACGGCGTCCCCCGCGGTCTGGTGCTGGGACGCATCGCCGGAATGTCCTCCAGCCGCGAAGCTTCGCTCCGGGCGGACGTGGAGCCCGTCCTGAACTTCCGGGCGCTGGAACACGTGATGATCCTGGTTCCGGACTCCGCTCCGTAGCTCATGGTCCGTTACAGCACCTTCAAAATCGCGGCGCTCGCCGGGGTCGCCCTGGTGGCCGAGGCGACGCTCCTGGAGGCCTGCGCGCTCAAAGGCGCGCGCGCGGAGGCGCTCCTTTCCCTGGCCTGCTTCGCCGCCCTCTTCGCCCGGGATTCCCGGCAGGGACTTCTGGGCGCCTGGCTTGTCGGGCTGGTCAAGGACGCCGCCAGCGTCGGCCCCCTGGGCCTGCACGCGCTGCTCTTCCTGGGCGCCGGATGGGCGGTGCTCCAGATCCGCCAGGTCCTCTTCCGCGAAAGCCCCGTCACCCAGCTCGCGGTCGCGTTCGTCGCCACGTGCGGGGTCCAGGCCGCCGCGGCGCTCTTCATCGCCGCCACCGCCGGCGGGATCCCCATCGGGATCATCGCCGCCAAAACCCTCCTTTCCGCCCTCCTGACGGCCGCCCTCACGCCCCCGCTCCACCTGCTCCTGGCCCAAACCCGATGGCTGGTGCGCTGATGGACCGGTCCCGCGTGCTCGTGCTCCTCATTCTCGCCCTCCTCCCCCTGGGGGCGCTCGAGGCCCGCCTCCTCCAGTTGCAGATCCTCGACCCGGGCGAGTATGTGGGGGACCTGACCTCCCGCCGCTCGACCGTGGATCTGGCGCGCGCCCGCCGCGGACGGATCCTCGACCGGCACGGCCGGGTTCTGGCCGAAGACCAGCGGTGCTTCGACGCCTACCTCGTCCTGGAGGAATACGAAAAGTCCCCCTGGCCGCTGGAGACGCTCCTTCCCCTCTCCGCCGACGAGGCGCGACAGGAAATCGAAGACATCTACGCCCGGATCGAGCGGCAGCTCCACCGACGGCCGCCCCACGAACGGCGCCGCCTGTACGCCCGCGAGCGCCGCACCCCCTACCTGCTCTGTCGCGATGTTTCCTTCGAGTCCGCCCTGGCGATCGAAACCGCCCCGCGGCGCTTTCCGGGCGTCCTCATCAAGGAATCCCTCAAGCGGGTCTATCCGTTCAAGAGCGTGGCTTCCCACGTCGTCGGATACCTGGGCCGGGTCACCGCCAACGAGAAGGAATTTCAGGACCTCCTCCAGGACGGTTATTTCTACGAGGGCTTCCAGGAGATCATCGGTTCCGACGGCATCGTCCAGCTTTACCGGCGCGGCGCCTTCCACGAGGAGCTGATCGGACGCGCGGGGATCGAGCGCAGCTATGACGCGCGCCTGCGCGGCCGTTCGGGACTGGTCGTGATCGAGCGGGATCCCGCCACCGGCCATAAGAACGTCATCGAGCTCAAGCCCGCCGAGGCGGGCGAAGACGTGGAGCTGACCCTCGACGCGGAGCTTCAGGCGCACGTGGAGGCGGTGCTCGCGGGTCCCCTGCACGCGGCGGCCGTGGTTCTGGAGCCGGAGACGGGCGGGGTCCTGGCCTTGGCCTCCAACCGCGGCTTCGATCCCAACGACTTCTCCCCGCCCGGCAACGCCGCGGCGATCCGGCGGGTGCTGGGAGACGCCGACGGCAAGCCTCTCCAGAGCCGGGCCTTTGCCCAGCAGTACCAGCTCGGTTCCATCTTCAAGGTGGTGACCTCGGCGGCGGGGCTCGAGGAAGGAAAAGTGCGGGCGGAGGAGCTGCTGCCCTGCCGCGGGAAGTTCGACGAACGGCTGGCCCGCTTCAACTGCTGGATCTGGAACGAATTTCGGGGCATGCATCACGAGCTGACGCTCCACGAGGCGCTGGAGCGTTCGTGCAACTGCTACTACTACGAGCTGGGGCGGCGGTGCGGGATGGAGACGGTGGCCAAGTGGGCCCGCGCCCTGGGGTTCGGCGCCCCCACGGGGCTGGATCTCCCCGGTGAGGCGGCCGGCCGCGTTCCCGACCGGGCGCGCTGGGAAAACGACGTCCTCTCCTTCGCCATCGGCCAGCACGAGTTGATGGTGACCCCGATCCAGGCCGCGGTGCTCCTGGCGGCGATCGCCAACGGCGGGCGGATCGTCACCCCTCACCTGCGGCGTGCGGAGACGCCGGCGCCGCGGCCGTCGGGACTTTCGCCGACGACGATTCAGGAAATCCGCCGGGGACTCTACGACGTGGTGCACGCTCCGCAGGGAACGGCGCACCGGACCGAGCTCAAGCGCTTCGCGGCCGCCGGCAAGACGAGCACCGCGCAGGCGGGAGGCGGACGCACGCACGCCTGGTTCGGCGGATACGCGCCGCACGACGCTCCCCGATACGTGGTGGTGGTCTTCGTGGAAAACGGCGGGCACGGAGGCGAAGCCGCCGGCCCTCCGGCGGCCCGGATCCTGGAGCGGCTTCTGAAGCCGCCGCGCGATGCCCAGGCTCAATAAGACGATCCTGACCTGCGTTCTGCTCCTGGCGGGCATGGGAATGCTGTGCCTCTGGACCGTGGCGCCGCCCACCGATCTCTCGGGCGAAGCGGTCACGAAATCGATTTTCCTCAAGCAGGCGACGTTCCTGGCGGCGGCCCTCCCGCTGATGGTGCTGGCGGCCTGGCCGCACTACCAGCACTACCGGCGCGGGGCGTTCTTCTTCTACGCGATCTGCCTGGTGGCCCTGGCGGCCCTCCTCCTCAAGGGGCGCTACACCCGGGGCGCCCGGGGATGGTTCGCCCTGGGTCCCGTCAACGTGCAACCCGCCGAGTTCATGAAGATCGCGCTCGTCCTGACCCTGGCGCGGGTCCTCATGTACGGCCGCGAAGTCCAGCGTATCCGGGGTCTGATCCTCCCCGTGACCCTGACCGCCGTCCCGGCGGCGCTCATCCTGGTGCAGCCCGATCTCGGCACCACGCTCCTTCTGATTCCCACCCTGCTGGCGATGCTCTACGTCGCGGGCGCCCGCCGAATCCATCTGGCGGGAATGATCCTCGCCCTGGCTCTCGCGGCGCCGGTGGGATACTTCTTCGTTCTCAAGGACTACCAGAAGAACCGCCTCATCGCTTTCGCGCTGCCGGACAAGGTTCCTCCCGACGTGCGCTATCAGCGGGATCAGTCCGTCAAGGCCTGCGCGCAGGGACGCTTCCTCGGACGGGGGCTGGGGGAATCGGGCGTCTTCTTTCCCTTCCACATCCCCGACCGGCACACGGACTTCGTCTATTCGATCATCGCCGAGGAACTGGGCTTCGTGGGGTCGACGTTTGTGCTTCTCCTGTTCGCCGTCTATTTCGGTCAATCTTACCGCATCGCCTACCAGTCCCGGGAGCCCTTTGGGCGACTCGTCGTGGTGGGCCTGACCACCCTTTTGGCGACCCAAACCCTGATCAATCTGGGAATGACGCTCGGCGTGGCCCCGATCACGGGGGTGACGCTCCCGTTCGTCTCCTACGGAGGCTCCTCCCTGCTGAGCTGCGCGGCGGCGGCGGGACTGGTCCTGAACGTCTCGGCCCGCTGGCAACCGGGGTTCTCCTCGCGCGACATGGCCGGCGGATCCGTGGAAATCTCGAGCTTCCGCCCTCAGGCCGTCAAGTGGCTCTCGTTCTGAGAACGGGCCCGTGAACTCGCTTTGACACCCCCCCGGCCGCCGTCTATACTAGGCCGCCTGTGATGACCGAGAAGGACCGCCTCCTGGGGCGCCTGGCCGTGGAAAAGGGGCTCCTCACGGAGGCCGATCTCGAGGCCTGCGTGAGGGAACAGGAGGCGACCCCGCCCTCTCCCCGCTCCCTGGGCGTCCTTCTGGTGTCCAAGGGGTTTCTCACCGAACGCGATCTGGTCGCGCTCCTGGAGGAGCAGGATCGGCGCGCGCGGTCCCTGGAAGAGTACCGGGCCATCCGGGAGGCCGATTACCTCTTCGGACAGCTTCTCGTCAAGCACAACAAGGCCACTCAGCTTCAGGTCAACAAATGTCTTCAGGTCCAGAAGCAGCTGGCCGAGAAGGGCGCGCAGCCCGTGCCGCGGCTGGGGGAAATCCTCGTGGAACACGGATTCGTGGACGCCGCGACCGTGGCGGGGATTTTGAAGCTCCAGGACAAGCAGGTCGTGGCCTGCTCGGGCTGCGGGCGTCAGTTCAACGTGGTGGGCTTCGAGCCGGGCCGGACGTACCGGTGCGAGGCATGCGGCGGCACCCTGGCGCGCCGGTCCCCCCCGGACTCGCTCCGGGCGGACGAGACCTGGCACGGCCCGGATTCCGCCGGGGGAAATCCATGAAAGGACCGGCGAGGCTCCATGTTTCCTAAACTCTTCGAGATCCCGCTTTTCGGCAACCTGCCCATGAGCTGGCCGGTCTTCCTGGCCGTCGTGGCGGGGGTGGCGGCGGTGGCGACCTTCGGCTCGAAGGTGGCCGAGCAGTCCCGTCTCCTGGGGAGGCTGCTCACGATCCTCCCCGTGGCGGCGGCGGTGACGGCCTTCATCACGTTCGTCGAAACCCCCTTCGGAAAGATGCCCATCAACTCCTACGGCTTCTCGATCATGGTGGGCTTCCTCCTGGCCTCGTGGATCGCCGTGCGCCGGGGCGCGGCCCTGGGGCTTAAGAGCGACTTCATCCTGGACGTCGGCATCATCGGCATGATCTTCGGCATCGTCGGCGCCAAGATCAATTATCTCCTCCAGTACGGCAAGGACATCGTCGAAGAAGGAAAGCGCTCCCTCTGGGGGGATCCCGGGATGCATCCCCTGGGCGCGCTCCTCTTGGGACCGATTCCTCTGGCCTTCTGGTACTGGCGGACGCACAAATCGGGCCGCCCGGTCCGGCTGGCGTCCTGGCAGAACGGGGTGCTTCTGGTCCTGACGCTCGTCTTCTCGGTCCTCGGAGCCCGGGCGTTCTTCCTGTGGCAGCACCAGGACGAGTATTCCTGGAGACTCTTCCGAAACTGGCAGAGCGGATTCGTCCTTTACGGCGGCCTCCTGACGGGCGTGGCGGCCGCGGCGCTTTACGTCAAGATGCGCGGCGTGTCCCTGGCCGCCGTCGCGGACCTTTCGGCCGCGCCCATGATGCTGGGCGTGGCCTTCGGCCGGCTGGGCTGTTTCCTGAACGGCTGCTGCTACGGCAAGGCGGGCGGCGGGTTCCCCGCCCTGCGGTTCCCTCCCGACAGCCCCGTGGCGCGCGACCAGAAGAAGTTCGGCGAATGGTCCGACCCCGTCCACCCCACGCAGCTCTACGAGTCCCTGGCCGCGCTGGCTTTCTTCTTCTTCCTCTCCTGGCTCTACCGCCGCAAGCGCAAGACGCCCGGCGAAGTGTTCCTGACGATGGCGATCCTCTACGGGTCCTGGCGGTTTCTCGTCGAGTTCGTGCGCGGCGACGAGCGTCCCCACTGGATCGGCACCCTCACCTATTCGCAGGTGGTGAGCCTGGCGGTGGTGCTGGTGTGCGGCGTCTGGCTCTACCTGCGGCGCCAGATCGTCCGGCCGCCGGGCCCGGCGCAACCGGCGGCGCCGCCGGAGCCGGGCCGGAGCGCCCCGGCGGCCGAAGGATTGCCCAGCGCCCCGACGTCCTGATTCGCAGGGCGCCTCGCGCGCAAAGGGGGCGCCCTAAGATTCCATCATGCGGCGCGATCGGCCCCCCGGCGAGGAGCGCGAGCTCATGCTCCGCGTCCAGGCGGGCGATCCTCAGGCCTTCCGCGAAATCTTCCAGGAGTATCAGCCGGGACTCTTCAACTATGTTTACCGCCTGTCCGGCGGCGACGCCGCCGTGGCCGAGGACGTCACCCAGCAGGTATTTCTGAACTTCTGGCTCCACCGCAAGGAGTACGACCTCGAACGGCCTCTGGCGCCTTTGCTTCTGACCATGGCGCGCAACGCCTGGGTGAACACCGTCCGCCGCGAGGGACTCCGGCGGGCGCCCCCGCCCGTGGAACCCCCGACTCCGGATACCCGCGCCGAGCGCGACCTCGAACGCCAGGATCTCGAGCGCGCCGTGGAGCGCGCCCTCGCGGAGCTCGACGAACCCCTCCGCGAAGTTTTCGTCCTGAGCCGCTACAACGGCCTCAAGTACGGGCAGATCGCCGAGATGCTGGGGATCTCGATCAAGACGGTCGAGGCCCGCCTCAGCCGAGCGCTGCAGGAGCTGGAACGCAAACTCAAGGATTATCTCTAACCCCTCCTCCATTTTCGATAGGGATACCTCCGGCCGGGGTGTACCTAAGGTGGCATGAAGATCGAGTGCGCGGATGTGCCGGTCCTGACCACCCGGGCGGTCAGCGGAAACGCGGATCCTCGGGAGGAGGAGGCGCTTCGCGAGCATCTGACGCTTTGCGCCTCCTGCCAGGAGCGCGATGTCCGGATCCGCAAGGTCTGGCACCTGATGGGCCGCCTGCCCGTCCCGGCCCGCGACGCCCGTTCTTCCCGGACGGCCTCGCGGCTGCTTCGCATGGGCGTCCCCGCGGGGCCCACGGGGCTGGAGTCGCGGCGGGGGGCCTGGATGGCGGGCCTGGCGGCCGCCGCGATTCTTTTCTCGATCGTCGCCGGATCGGCCTTCCTGTCGGGCCCCGGCCCGTCGGAGGACTCGAGGACTTCCCCCCCGACCGGAGAAACCGCGGCGCGGCCCGCTCCGGAACCCGACCGGGAAGAGGCGGACGAGGCCCATCGGGTAGAGCAGATCCTCGTGGACGCCGTTCGGGAGCAGGAGAGCCGGCCCCCTGCCCCGGCCGTGCCGCCGCCCGCGACGCCGGCGCCGG
>DATLZA010000118.1 GCA_035574235.1 Planctomycetota bacterium
GCCCAAGCCCGCTCCGGCCGCCGCTCCCGCCGCGGCCCCCGCGGCCGCCCCGCCCGCTCCGGCTCCCGCCGGCGGCGCCCAGGTGGACGCGGACGGAAACGCCGTCGAAAGCGGCATCGGCGGCAAGGCCGACAACGGCAAGACCGGCACGGTCGAGAAGGTCTGGATCATCCCCGGCTGCATCGTCTGCGACCTCTGCGAGGACACCGTGTCCGACGTCTTCCACGTCACGGAAACGACCAGCGTCGTCCAGCTCGACAGTCGGCCGCGCTGGGCGGAGCTCTCGGACAAGATCATCGAGGCCGCGCAGGGCTGCCCCGTCAACGTCATCAAGTACGAGCTGAAAAAGTAATGGCGTACTACATCAACGACGAGTGCATCGGCTGTACGATCTGCGCCAAGAAGTGCCCCGTACCCTGCATCTGGGGCCCGGAAGGCGTGGGCGTGACCGCCAAGACCAAGGAGATGCACATCATCGACCCCAAGGCGTGCATCAACTGCGGGGTCTGCGCGAGCTACTGCCCGGTGGACTGCATCCAGAACGAGCACGGAGTCATCGAACCCAAGATCGAGGCGAAAAAGCGCCCCGTGGCCCTCGTGCGAGAAGAGAACTGCACGGGCTGCGAGTGGTGCGTGGACGTGTGTCCCTTCGATTGCATCGAGATGGTGCGGCCCGAGAACCCCTCGGAGTTCTTCGCCGTGGCCCGGGTCACCCGCCCCAAGGACTGTGTGGCCTGCAAGCTTTGCGAAGAGGTCTGCGTCCAGAAGGACGCGATCGTCATCCTCTGGCCGGACGGCTCCTACGCGGAGCACATCGGCGTGGACGTCCGGACCACCTACCTGGGACACGATCGGATGGTCGAGGAGGACCCCAAGCCGGCCCTCCGATCCTGAACCGGGTTCCGTTTCCCCTTTCCCGGGCGGAGTGAAACCTCCGCGGCACGATGCAGTACATAGCCGCGGAGGTGCAGCCATGTTCGAGAAGGGAAGCGTGGCCGAGCCCCCGGGACTCCTGGGCGCGGTTCCGCCGGACGTCGCGGCGTTCAGCCGCCGGGGGACCGGCCGGCCCGTCAACGAAGACGGATATCTCGCCCTGACGGCTCCGGCGCCGGTTCTGGCGGTGGCCGACGGCGTCGGCGGCCGTCCGGGAGGAGCCCGGGCGAGCGACCTGGTCGTGCGCGCGCTGCGCCGCCACGTCGAGCAGCGCGTCCCCGCCGGGGCGCACCCCGAAGCGGTCTTCGAGGGCGCGATCGAGTGGGCCCGACGGGCGCTGGCGCGGGTCGCCCGCTCCTGTCCGGAGCTCGCCCGCATGGGGACGACGCTTACGGCGGCGCTCGCCCGGGGACGATCGCTCGTCGTGGCCCATTTGGGGGACAGCCGCTGCTACCGCCTGCGGAATTCCCGCCTGGAACGGCTTACCCGGGATCACACGCTCGCGGAGTTCTTCGTGGAGCGCGGCATCCTGTCCCCCGAGCGGGCGTCCCGTTCCCGCTGGAAGCACGCGCTCATCCGGGTTCTGAACGCCCGCGGCGAAGAGGTTCGGCCGGATCTTCTCCGGGAGGAAATCCTGGCCGGCGACATGCTTCTCTTGGCGACCGACGGATTGGTCGAGGCCTTGGGAGAGGGGCGGATCGAGGAGATCCTGCAGGAGGCCCGCTCGGCGGCCGAGGCCTGCGGGAGGTTCGTGCGGGAGGTTGAAACGGCCGCCGCGTCGGACGACGCGACGGCCGTGGTCGCGCGTTTTCCGGGAGGAGCTTGAGCGCCTCCGTCAGACCGTGCACAGCTCGCAGGCCGCGCGCGCCAGGGCCCGCCGGACGCGGTCCAGGATCGACGGCAGGTCCATCCATCGCGCCGGGCCCTCCATCGCGGCGCCCGGCTCGCACAGGATCCGGTAGTGCGGGGGGTTCGCGCGGCGCTGGAGGAGCAGGACCGGCGCCTCCGGCGCGATGCTCTTGATCCGGCCGAGCGTCCGCGCTCCCGCGGCGTCCCCTTCCGGGACCGACAGGAGGACGAGTCCGGGCTTGCGCTCCGCCACGAACTGCAGCGCCGCCCTCCCGTGAGCGAGCGTCGCGGTCGGATACCCCGCTCGATCCAACGCCTGATAGAGATTCGCCCGGGATTCCGGGCTGTCGTCCACGACGAGAACGACGGGTCTTTCGTGCGTCCTCATGGGACCTCCTTCCGACAAGGAAACATCTCCTTCCATCCCTCCTTGTACGACACGCCGGTGGAGCGGGTTACCTCGGCGGACGCGCGCCGTGGAGAAAAGTCCAGCAGGCGCGCCGGCTCCCGGACCAGACGCAGGAGCGGGCCGAGCATGTCCTCGCCCGGCCGGACGCCCGGCGTGCCGTACCAGAGGCCCGAGCGTTCCATGTCGCGGACGACGGCGTCGTTGAGCCACGCGTCCGGCGGAGCCGGCGGGTCGTCCGGCGGCGGAACGGCGAGCGCGGAAGCCGCCGGCAGCATCACGGTCAGGATGAAGGTTTTCATCGATCGCTCCTTTCGGTTCTACGCGCAGTAGCGCTTCACGACGCGGAGGAGATCTTCCGGGGAGATGGGCTTGTGAAGAATCGCCTGGAAGAGCCCGCTTTCCTCCGTGCTCAAAGGGTCGGCCGTCGTGGCCACGATCGGGAGGGCGGACCATTTCGAGGTCCGGCGGAGCGCGCGGACCAGGTCGCGCCCGTCCATCACGGGCATCCGAAGATCCAGAAGGACCAGGCACGGTGCGGCGCCGTCCTGAAGACGCTCCAGGGCGTCCCGCCCGTGAGCGGCTTCGACGACGCGGTATCCTTCCTGTCGCAGGAGTTTCGCCACGAAACGGCGGGCTGCGGGGTCATCCTCGACGACCAGGATTCGCCGGGGGGATGGCGTTCGCATACTCCCTCCTTTCTCCGGCCTTCGCGGGGCCGTGGATCGGACGGGAACATCCGGGATTCCATCGCGGGAGTATGTACGCCGGCTTGGGCGGTCGGTTACGCGAGCCTTGCGCCGGGGGCCCGCGGAACCTATAAAAGGGAGTCATGCGCAACCAGACGGAGATTCTTGGGGACGATGTTTCCTTCCACACCACGTCCTGGACCCTCGTGCGTTCGGCCGGGAATCTCGAGTCGCTCGACGCGCTCATCCGGATCTATTGGAAGCCGCTGTACTTTTTCGTCCGGCAGCGCGGGTACGACAACGAGACGGCCAAGGACATCGTCCAGGAGTTCCTCGCCGTGCTGCTGGAGCGAAACGCCTTCGCCAAGGCCGACCCCGGCCGCGGCCGCTTCCGCACGTTTCTTCTGGCCGCGCTGAGCAACTTCCTGAAGGACTACTCCAAGTCCGCCTCCCGCCATAAACGCGGGGGAGGGCAGTCCATTCTTTCCCTGGACTTCGAAAGCGGCGAATCCGAGTACCGACTGGAGGTCGCGGCGGGAGAGACGCCCGAGAATGTGCTCAACCGCGCCTGGGCGCGCAACCTGTGGAGGCAGGCGCTTTCGGATCTCAAGGGGGATCCGGCCCACCTGGAGGCGTTCCGGCTTTACCTCCAGGACGTCGATTACGCGACGATCTCCGCGCGGACGGGGCTTTCGAAGTCGGCGGCCAAGGTCGCGGTCCACCGGCTCAAGGGGCAGCTGCGCGATCTCGTCACTCGCTACATCGGCGCAACGGCGTCGAATCCGGAGGAAATGCGGGCGGAGATCACCGAGTTTCTGGAGCTCCTCGGTTCCAGCCCGCCCAAGGCGCCCGCGTGAACGGCAGGCTACCCCCTGTATTGACCCCGCGAGGGTTTCGCGATTAGAATTCCGGACGATGCCGCTGTTCGAGTATCTCTGCGGTCGGTGCGAGCGCCGGTTCGAGCGCTTGGTCCGCTCGGCGGACGCGCCGGCGGAGTGTCCCCAGTGCGGCTCCCGGGACACGCGGCGGCTTTTCTCGGTCTTCGGGATCAACCTCGGCGCCCCCCCGGAGCAGCCGCCCGCGGGCCTGTGCAACTGCGGGGCCGGCGGATGCGCCATTTGCAGCGCCAAGGTCCAGTGAAGGGGGGAGGTCCCCCGAGAGGGGCCCGCCCATGAACCCGCCTTCCCCCGTCCGCTGGTTCGACTGGACGGACGAGGCTTTCCGCAAGGCGCAGGCGGAGGACAAGCCGGTGGTCCTCACCCTGCATGCCGAGTGGTGCCATGGGTGCCATGTCATGGACCAGTCCGGCTACGGCGACCCGGAGATCGCCGAAATCCTCAACCGAGACTACGTCCCGATCCGCGTGGACACCGACCGCCGGCCCGACATCCACGAGCGCTACACGATGGGCGGCTGGCCGACCGTGGCGTTTCTGACTCCCGAAGGAGACCTCCTGGGCGGGACCACGTACGTTCCCCGCGACACGCTCAAGCGCCTTCTCGTGCAGCTCAAGGTCGGCTACGCCATGCACCGCGCGCGTCTCAAGGAGGAGATCGCCCGCCGCGACGAGAAGATCGCCCAGGTCCTGGAACGCCCCGGTACGGCCCTTTCCGCCCTGACGATGGAGATCTTCCGCAAGACGCTTCGGGGGATCGTCGCGACGTTCGATCCGGCGCACGCGGGCTTCGGCCAGGCGCCGAAATATCCGCTCGTTTCGTCGCTCCGCGTGGTCCTCCAGGCGCTTCAGGAGACGCAGGGTCCCGATTTTCAGGAAGTCCTGGGCCGGACGCTCGACGCGATGGGGGACCGCGGGCTCTTCGACGCCGTGGCGGGCGGATTTTTCCACTATTCGACCAACGACCTCTGGACGGCGCCGCGGTTCGAGAAGATCGGGGAGGACAACGCGGGACTCGTCTCCCTTTACCTGGACGCGTCGCTCGTCATGGGCCGCGAGAAGTACGCCGCGCGGGCCCGCCGGACGCTGGAATGGGCGCGGGAGACGCTCTGGGACGAAGCGCGCGGGGTTTTCGGGGGAAGCCAGCGGGCCGACGAGGAGTATTACCTCCTTTCCCCCGAACAGCGAGCCCGGCGGGCACCGCCTCCGGTGGATCGGACGGTCTACACGCCGACGGTCGCGGCCTTCGTCTCGGCGCACCTGCGGGCGACGGAGGTGTGGGGCGAGCCGGAGTGGGCTGCGCGGGGTCTTCGGGCGCTGGAGTTCCTGCGCCGGGAATGCGTGACGCCCGAGGGGGTGGCGCACTACCACGACGGGCGGCCCCGCATCTTCGGACTTCTGCGGGATCCGGTCGCCCTGGCGGGGGCGCTTCTGGACGCGTACGAGTTCGGAGGAGACCGTTCGCTTCTCGAGGAGGCGGGACGGATCATGGACGCCGTGCCGGGGCGGTTCTGGCTCGATGTGCCGGGAGGGCTGGGGGATCGCGTTCCGGCCCCGGGAGATTTCGGCGACCTGGCGCGGCCGCGCACGCAGATCCACGAGAATGCGCTCGCGGCGCTGCAGTTCGCCCGCCTCTGGAGGATCGCGGGACGGGAGGAACATCGCCGCTGGGCGGAGCGGATTCTCCTGAGTTTTCCGGACTTCCTGGACGGGTACGGACATGCGACAGCGGAGTACGCGATCGCGGCGGACTGGATGGTCCGTCCGCCCGTCGAAGTGGGTCCGGAAGCGAGGCGGGACTACGTGCCCCGCAGGGTGGTTCGGCGGTGAGCTGGTTCCCGGTGTTTCTCTGCCTCTGGTCCGCGGGGACGCTGGGGGCGATCGCGGCGGTGCCCTTCCGAGAGATCGGCAGGTACTACTTCACGTTCCACGGGACGCTGGCGCTCGTGGCGGCGGCGGCGGGGCTGGCGATGGGGCGTCCCTGGGAGGATCTGGCGGCGGCGCGGGCTCCCCTGGAGCGGGCGGCCGCCGCGGCGGCGCTTCTTTTCGGACTGGCGGTGCTCGTGACCAACGCCGGCGTGCGGGCCGTCCGCACGGATCTGCGGCGAGACGCGCTTCTTTTCCCCGTCTCG
>DATLZA010000119.1 GCA_035574235.1 Planctomycetota bacterium
GCGAGGCCTTCGGCGTCCCGGACGGCGACGCGCGCGGCGGGCGCGCACGCGGCCGCGACCGCCAGGGCGCAGGATTCCAGGACGAGGAGCGCTCCTCGAGGGTTCATTCTTCGAAAAGGACCTCCGGCGGCTCCTTCGAACGGCGCGGGCGTTCCTCCTGGGGCCGCTCCGGCGCGGGGGCCTCCTTCGGGGGCGCTTCCTCCTGGGCGGGGGCGGCCTCGAGATCGGCGCGCTTCTCCATTTCGCGCAGGATCCGGCGCTCCTCCTCGTCGGGCACGGGCGACTCGGGGGCCAGCGCGATTCCTTCGGCCAGTTCCTTGGTCTTCTCGAGGTCTTCGAGGAGCTGCTTGGCCTTCACGGCCATTTCCTCCATCGTTTTCTTGTCCGGGAGCGCCTCGCTGGTCAGCTCGAGAACGGTTTCGAGGGACGCCACGTGCTCGTTGAGGATCTTGAGCCGCTTGTTGTAGATGTTCTCGATCCGGTTGTGCAGCTCCTGCATCTTCCACCGGATTTCCTTGATCCGCCGCGCCAACATGAGGCGGCGGTTCTCGGTCATTTCCTGCTTGCCCTCCTCGAGAAGCTCCTCCTCCATGCGGTCGAGCACCTCGAGATCCTGCATGGCGCGGCGCCGGCGCGATTCGTCCCGGCGGCGGGCTTCCTTCAAAAGGACGAGCGCCTCCCGCTCGTTGCGGGCGCCCCGGTAGAGGGGGGTGACCTCCTCGGGGAGATCCTTGACGCCCAGGAGCTTTCGGATCTTGTCGAGCATCGCTACCTCGCGGCGGCGGGGACCTCGGGGAATCTATCCATAGACCCTCACCAGCCGGTACGGGCGGGTGCTGGTATCGAACCGGACGTAGGTGTCTTCGGCGGCGATCTGCTCGAAGGCCTCGCGGACGATGGGAATCGCGTAGCCCAGCTCGTCGAAGACCGTGTCTTCGGTCAGCTCGTCCATGAGCAGCTCGAAGGTGTGGTTCTGGACCCAGCGGCGGATCGCCTCGATCTTTTCTTCTTCCGTGGTGAGGTCGAAGAGGCGGGCGGTGGAACGCCAGCGGGAATCGGGGGCGTAATAGGTCCGCCACGCCCCTTCATGGACGTCCGAAAGGGCGATCAGGTGGTTGCCCCCGATGAGCACGCGGCGCGCCTCCTCCTCCCAGCCGGTCGTGGCGAAGGCCCCGATGTAATAGAAGACGTTCTCCGAGCGCACGATCAGGTCCTTGACGCGCACGAGTTCCTCGGCCCGGATCAGGCGGCGGGAGGTTCCCTCGCGCACGAGGTCTTCCACGGGGCTGAAGGCGGCCCCCGCCAGCACGACGCGGACGGACGGCCGCCCGAGGAATTCTTTATGGAGGATCTCGTGAAGGACGACGCCGTTTTTGGGCATCTCCTCGTACGTGCGCATGAGGTCGCGCTCGGCGAAGCGTTTGATGAGCCCCTTCACCTCCGTGGACCGCTCGTCCAGGGTTTTCGTTACCCGGTTCCGGGCCGAAGCGTCGTAGGTGCGGCCGCTGAGGGGGTCGTAGACGCCGGCGGCCGCGTTCACGTTGGCCGCCAGGCGCTCGAAGAAGCTTTCCTCCCGGACCCGGGCCGATTTCCGGTCGACCTGGGGGGGCGGGCACCGGCGCAGGCGCGTGTTAGCCATGGCTCACGGCGAAGCGGCTCAGGCGCTCCGGGCGCGCTTCTTCTTCATCCAGAGGTCCAGGACCGGCTTGTCGGACTGGCGCCACACGTCCAGCTCCCGAACCGGCCGCGCGGGGGCGGTGGCCTTCCAGAGGAAGAGCCGCCGGCCCTCGGCGTCGGAGGCGCACACGAGATCGCTGGCGGCGTCCAGGATTCCGACCGCGGCGCCGCCCGATTCGTACGCCGTCTCCAGGTTCTGCCCGATCACGCGGGCGCGGACGGAGAGGTCCCGCGTGCTATAGAGGAGATGCGGGATCGCGCAGATCCGCGCCAGGCGCAGGTTCAGGATCGCGTCGCGGCGGCGCACGAGCACCACCGGCTGATCGGGGGCGTCCATCTTCCAGCAGAGGATGGCGCCGCTTTCCGTTCCGGCGAACAGCGTCCGGGCCGCCGCGGCCACGCACGTCACGGGGCTTTCGACGCTGGAGACGTACTTGACGGGAGGATCGCTGGAGCGGACGGACGCCGCGTAGAGGTGCGGCCCGCTGGCGAAGACGAGGCGTCCGTCCACGACCTGGACCGCGCGGGTCGTGCGGTGGGGGCGGGTCACCTCCTGGAACAGGATCTCCGCGGGCGATCCGGGGGCGCGCAGGTCCCAGCGCGCCAGGCCATACTCCGAGTGGGTCGCGTAGAGGGCGTCGCCGTCGAGCGCCACGGCGTTGATGCCGCCGCGGACGGCGCGGCCGTTCGGAAGCGGATACTCGAGGATCTCGCCGCCGTCCAGGGCGCGGGCGAAGACATGCCGGCGCGAGCCGCCCACGAGGAACTCCCCGCGCGGCGTCTGGACGGTCCGGACGGACCGGAGGGGCTCGCGGAAGTCGTGGACGCGGGGGGGCTCGTCCTCCGCGGGGTCGAGTTCCAGGACCCGGCGGCCCGCGGCGAGGAACACGCGCTCGGCGCGCGAAGCCTCGACCTCCTCGGGGTCCACCGAGGCGCCGGCGGCCAGGAGCGTCTCCATCGCCTTGTAGATGACCTGGACGACCTCTTCGCCGCAGTCCTGGGCCTTGGCCAGGAGGTCCTGGGCGGTGATCTGGAGCGCGTCGTCCTCCATGAGCTTGGCGTACAGGAGTCCGCGGAGGCGCTCGTCGGGCACGCGGGTGAGCAGGGACTGAACGTCCTGGTCCTTGAGGATGCCGGCCAGGCGCCGGAGGCGCTCCTCCTTGAGGTCCAGAAGGCGCGCGGAGCGATGCTCCTCTTCGGCGCGGCGGCGTTCGGCCTCCGCCCGCCGCTCGTACTCGGGGGACTGCAGCGCGAGATCCTGGACGCCGGCGCAGCGGATCCCGGCGTCGAAGAGGAACCGTTCCAGGCCGTCGCGCAGGAGGATCGCCAGGTCCTCGGGCGGGGCGGCGCGGGAGAGATCGCGGGCCGGGCGGGCCGCCACGAAGGCGGCCAGGAGGCGCCGGACTTCGGGGCC
>DATLZA010000120.1 GCA_035574235.1 Planctomycetota bacterium
GCCAGCGCCACGGCCGCCAGAACGAAAAGCGCCACCGTCCCCCCCCGTTCCGCCAGCCACTCCGCCGCGCGGTCCGAGAACGACGGAGGCGGCAGCGGCTCGGGACGGCGCGTGGGAACGAAAAGGACGCTCACGGCGTCCGGCTCCGCTTGGCGCCCCACCGCCTTGGCGATGAGGTCCTTGGCCTGATCCGGCGTCATGAACGAACGCCCTTCCTCGACGGGGATGAGGACCCCCACCGTCACGCTCTCGATCGCCCCGAGCGGCTCCGAACGCTCCGTGACCGTCTCGTCGACGACGCTTTCGACACGGAGACTGCGCCCGCCGTCCGGCGCGGCCGCCTCCGGAGGCGGCCCCAGCTCGCCTTTCCCCTTGAAGCCGCCTTCCCCCGTGCCGAGCGCTCCTTTGACGATCCCCTTGTGCTCCTCCTCGCGAACGGGCACCGCCCGTCCGTACTTCTTCTCGCGGACGTGGACGTTGGCGGTCTTGGCCACGGCGCGCACGACCACCCGCGCCGTCGGGAAAAGATCGATGATCTTGGCCTTGATCTCCTCCTCGAGGCGCGCCTCATGGCCGCGCAGGTCGTCGATCGAGGCGGCCGTCTCCGAGCGCGGAACCTTGTAGGCCCGCCCCTGCGTGTCCATGATGTGGACCCGGTCCCGGTCCAGCCCGGGAACGGCGTGCGCCACGAGCCCGGCGATCGCCAGGACGTTCTTCTCGTGAAGCGCTTTTCCGGAATGGAGCTCGACCTGGACCGAGGCGCTGGGCCGGGGCCCCTGAAAACCCGTCTGCCAGGCCTCGGATCCCGGGCTGATCTGGACGCTGGCGTTGCGGACGGCGTCCACCTTCCGGATCATGTACTCCAGGCGCCGCTGGAGCGCCACCTGGTAGCGCTTTTCCTTCTGCCAGCGATCCGCGAAGATGGCATCCTCCTCGAGAAATTTCCAGAGGGCCTGGTCGCTCAGGATGCCGTCTCCGGCCAGCTCGAGGATCACCCGGTCGGCGTCGCGCCGGGGGACGTAGATCTCCTGGTCGCGCACCTCGTGGGGGCGGCCTTCCTTCTGGAACTTGCGCAGCACGGCGGCGCGCTCCTCGGGCGTGGCCTCGCGTCCCACGACGCGTACCGAAGGAGGATCGGTGGCGGACACCGTTCCCCAGACGGCCAGAAGCAGCGCCGCGGCCGCCGCGGCGCCCACGAGCAGGCGCTGCGACGGACCGAGGTTGCCCCAGAGCCGCCGCACGGAGTCCGCGGCGGACTTGAACGCCTCCATGACGGCCCCTCTCCTTATTCTCCCGGTGGAGCGGTGCTAAATCTGCATCCCCTGAATCTCCCGGAAGGCCCGGGCCAGCTCGTTTCGAATCTCCATGAGCGCCTCGAAGGCCATCCGCGACTTCTGAAGCGCGGCGGCCACCTGCTCGGCCGTGGCGTCCCCCGCGGCATATCGCTCAAGCACCCGGTCGGCCTCCTGCTGGAGCCGGCCGACGCGCTCGAGGGAGTCCTTGAGAATCGCCTCGAACGACCGCTCCGCGGCCGGCTCGGCTCCCCGGAGGGGAGGCGTCATCGCCGGTCCGGCCGGCGGGCCCAGGGGTCCCACGGCATCCATCATGAGGGGCCTCCGGACGCAACCGGCGTGCCAACGCCCTTTCGAAGTTCCCTCACGCCGCCCCTCCCGCGGGGAGGGAAATCTCTTCCGGAGCGGCGGAAGATTCTTCCGTTCCCGATCCCCACTTCTTGAGCTTGTCCCTCAGCGTCCGGGCGCTGATGCCCAGGATCCGAGCGGCGCGCTCGCGGTTTCCCCCGCACGCCCGGAGGTTCTCCTCGATCGCCCGGCGTTCCAGTTCCTCGAGAGAAATCCCCGCGAGGGACGACGAGGCCCGGGCCGAACCTTCGAGCCAGGGCGCGATCATCTCGGCCGAAATCTCCTCGCCGGGACAGAGCACCGCGGCCCGCTCCAGAAGGTTGGCCAGCTCGCGGACGTTCCCCGGCCAGTCGTAGGCGCAGAGCTTGCGCATCGCCGCGGGGGAAACCCGCTTCCGGTGACGCGCCGTAAAGTGCTCGACGAGAAGCGGAATTTCCTCCCGCCGCTCGCGCAAGGCCGGCATCCGAACGGGCAGGACGTTCAGCCGGTAGTAGAGATCCTCGCGGAAGCGTCCCCGCGCGACCTCGGCCGGGAGATCCCGGTTGGTCGTGGCCACCACGCGGACGTCCACCCGGCGGGTCCGGCTGGAGCCCACGCGCTCGAAGGCGCGCTCCTGAAGCACCCGCAGGAGCTTGGCCTGAAGCGCGGGGTCGATCTCGCTCACCTCGTCCAGAAGCAGCGTGCCGCCGTCGGCCAGCTCGAAGCGTCCCTTGCGCAGCCGGTCCGCGCCCGTAAAGGCCCCCTTTTCGTGCCCGAAAAGCTCGCTCTCGAGCAGTCCCGCCGAAAGCGCCGCGCAGTTGACGCAGAGGAAGGGAGCGGCCCCGCGGCGGGACAGCCGGTGAAGCGTCCGCGCCGCCACTTCCTTGCCCGTCCCGCTCTCGCCGGTGATCAGCACCGTGGCGTCGCTCCGGGCCGCCCGTTCGAGGAGCGCCAGAACGCCGCGCGTGACGGGCCCCCACACGGCTTCCTCCCGGCCGGCGTCCCCCACGCGCGCCCGCAGCACCTCGTTTTCCATTTCGAGGCGGCGATGGGCCAGAGCGCGCTCGACCAGCGCCTCGAGCTCCTCCAGCCGGAACGGCTTGAGGATGTAGTCGTACGCGCCCTTCTTCATCGCCCCCACGGCGCTTTCCACGGTGCCGTGGGCGGTGACGACGAGCACGGGAACGTCCGGAGCGGTGCGCCGCGCCTCCTCCAGGACCGCGATTCCGTCCAGATCGGGCATCCGCAGATCCGTGATGACGAGGTCGCACGGCTCCGACCCGAGCCGTTCGAGGGCCGGACGCGCGGACGCGAACGCCTCTACGCGGTGGCCCGCGCGCCGAAGCGCCTCGGCCATGGCGTCCCGAAGGATCGCCTCGTCGTCGATCACCCAGACGCAGCTCATAGACGGATCGTGAACACCGCCCCCCCGGCGGGATCGTTTCGCGCCTCGATCAGACCTCCATGGGCCTCGACGATCTTGTGCGCGATCGCCAGGCCCAGTCCCGTTCCCTTGGCCTTGCCCGTCACGAAGGGCGTAAAGAGCTTCTCGAGGATCTCCGGGGGGATGCCGGGGCCGGTATCCGCGAAGGAAATCGTCCGGCCGGACGAGCGGATCGAGAGCCTTCCGCCGGGCGGCATCGCCTCAACCGCGTTGAGGACGAGATTCAGGAAGACGCGCCGCATCATCTCGCCGTCCAGGTCCACGGGCGTGGCGTCCAGGTCGCAGATCACGTCGATCTTCTTTTCCTCGATCGCCGCGCGCGCCAGGTCCAGCGCCTCGCGGACGCGCGGCCCGAAGGGCTGGAACGAGCGACGCGGCTCGAGGTCGCGGCCGAAGGTGAGCATGTCGTCCACAAGCTTCTCGAGGCCGCAGACCGCCGACAGGATCCGGTCGAGGCAGGCCGCCTTCTCCGCGTCGTGCCCCAGCTCGCGCCGCAGCAGCGCGGCGTACAGCTGGATGCCCGCCAGGGGATTTCGGATCTCGTGGGCCAGCCCGGCGGCCATCCGGCCGAGCGTTTCCAGCCGGGTCTTGCGCGCCAGACGCCGGTCCTTGTCCGCAAGCTCCCGCTGGAGCTCCTCGATCTTCTCGTAGGAGCGCGCGAGCTTCTCGGTGGCCTGGTGGAAGGTTTCCATCAGGCGGGTCAGCTCGCCGACCGTGCCGCCGCGGGACACGATGCCGTTCACCATGCCGCCCCCCCTCCGTAGGCGGCCCGGGCACGGCCCGCGTCCGCCGCGCCGGCCGTCTCCTGCCGGCCCCTCCCTCCTTCGTCCTCCCGACGCAGCAGGTCCTCCAAAGCCCGCCGCGCCCGCGCGGCTTCCTCCTCCACACGGGCCGCCGCCGCCGGATCGAGCCGCGCCCGAAGTTCCGGCCACCGCGCCCGAACGGGGTGGAGCGTCCGATCGAGCGCGCGGATCTCCTCGAGGACCGCCCGCTGGCGGCGCACGAGATCGAGCAGCGCGTCCGGATCGGCGGACTCGACCAGGCGGCGCTCCTCGGCGACCAGTTCGGCCATGCGGCGGTAGTTTTCGCGCTGCCGCCGGAACCCTTCGACGATGGTCTCGATCACCGCAGCTCCCCCGCCAGCGCGTCGAGCGTGCCGGTCCAGAAGCGTCCATAAAGCCCCGCGGGCGCGGCCGTGAAGAGTTCCCGGGCGGTCTCGAGCGCGCGACGGGCCTCCTCCCGGCGGTCCAGGCGGGCCAGCGCGCGGGCGCGGCCGGCCAGCGCCTGAAAGCGGCCGGCATCGTCCAGATGGTTCCGATAAGCCGCGTCGAAGGCGCGCTCGGCCTCCTCCCAGCGTCCGAGAGCCGCCAGCACCTCGCCCCGCAGGAAGCGCGCCTGCTTCAGGCGCGGCGCGTCGGGCGCGCGAGGGCCGAGCGCTTCCATCCGGTCCAGGGCCCCCAGCGCCGCCGGAGCGTCCCCTTCGCGCAGGGCGACCCGGGCCAGGAGCCAGGCTGCCTCCATCGCCTCCCGAGGGAAGGCGCCCGTTTCGCCGTAGCGCTCGAGGTATTCGGCCAGGAGCCGGCGGTCCAGGGTCAGGCGTGCGGATTCGAAGAGGGCCCCGGCCCATTCGGGGTCCCGCGGCTCGGCGCCCACGGAGGGATCCGTGCGGAGGCGTTCGAATTCCCGGAGAGCTTCCGCCGTGCGTCCCGCGCCCGCGAGGATCCGTCCGCGCTCGAGAAGCGCCCGCCGGCCCAGCGCATGGCGCGGAGGCGACGCGGCCAGAAGCTCGGCCAGCGCCGCGAGCGCCTCTTCGAGGCGGCCCGCCCGGCGGAGCGCCTCGGCGCGCCCGAGGAGCGCCTCCCGGTTCCGGGAAGGTCCCTGCGCATAGAGCGCGCGGTAGAGCTCGGCCGCCCGCGTCCAGAGTCCTCCTTCGAGGCACGCTTCGGCGGCCTGATCGAGGGCGCCGGCGGCCTCGTAGGCGTCCGCCGCTTCGGCCGCGCGGCCGGCGCGCCGGAGAGCGCGGGCCAGATCGAGCGCGTATTCGGCCGCCTCCGGGAAGAGGCGCCGCGCGTGGCGCGCGAGATCGGCGGCGACGCCGGGGTCGGTCGCCGCTTCGAGGAGCGGACGATAGAGCGCGTCGAACGGCAGGCCGAGATCCTCGAGAGGCGAGGCATCGTCGAGCGCCGCCAGCGCGCTCCGCGCCAGCGCCGGATCGCCGCGGAGGCGGGCCAGGACGAATCGGGACAAGGGACCGACCTCGGCCGCTTCGGCCAGCGCCGCGGCCCGGTCGAGCTCGCGTCCCTGGATCGCCAGGAGCGCCGCCCGCAGAAGCCGCGCGTCGGCCGAATCGAGAAACTCGTCGGCGCGGTCGAGGGCCTCGAGCGCGTCGGCCGCGCGGCCGAGGGCCGCGAAGGCGCGGGCGCGTTCGAGGTGCAAAGGGCCCCGCCGCTCGCCCGCGGCCTCGGGGTCTTCGAGAGCGCGGGCGAGGATCGCCGCCGCGCGGTCCGGCCGGCCGGCGACGCGATAGGCGCGGGCCTGGGCCAGGAGCGCGGGGAGACGGCCCTCGGGGGATCGGGCGAGGCGCGCGGCGATCTCGTCCAGAAGCGCCTCGGCGCGGTCCGGGCGGCGGCGCGCCAGGCGGGCCAGCGCGCGAACGAGGGGCGCCCGGAGGTCTTCTCCGCCGGGCCGGTCGGCCAGGCGCGACAGGCGGG